>JAAZVO010000052.1 GCA_018623405.1 Crocinitomicaceae bacterium | reverse complement strand
TGAAATAAATAAGCTTAAGTGTAATTATGTAATTGAACCGGAGGGGTTAAGAAAGTATGACATTTTAGATGGCTCTAAGGCTGATGAGTTATTTAATATTGGTTATGAGTATGCCTCGGAGCTAAAAATTGAAGATTAATCTCCCAACATTTCATCTAGCATTTTTTGTACCTCATCTTTTGAGGCCTCTTCGGGTACCGGTAAGGTTTTTTCCTTTGAGTCCTGAATAAGGCCAATTGTCATTAAAACAGCAGAGAACATTATTACATAGAGTAAAATTCCTGAACTAAACTCTGCTTGCTGAAACACCTTTGGAATACTAAAAAACAACAAAATTGTAATTAACCCTCTAGGAGCAATTGAGGTAAATGTTTTTACATTTTTACCTAAAATAGACCTTAAACTCAACAACCTTGTTCCAAAAATTATTGCCACAATTACAAGGCTTACAAAAAATACCGTAAGATCAACCAATGAGCCGAGCTCTATGGTCATTCCGAAAAGCAAAAAGAAAAATGTCCGCACCACAAATGCAGACTCAAGGGTTACTAGTTTGAAGCTTTGCAACTTATCTTTAATGGATTCTTCATCTAAAAACTTTTTTAGTTTTCCAAAAAAGAAAAGCTTGTGGTTATTTAAAATTAACCCAAAAACCAACACAATAAGTAGAGAAGAAAGGTGCATGAGCTTTGCTAGTGAATAGAGCAAAATAAGCACAGAAATAAGCAGGAAAAGTTTGGTTTTGGTTTTGATTTTTTGGAACAGTAAAATCAATAAATAACTTGCCACAAAAGAGATGAAAATGGTAATACAAATATTAAAGAAAGCTGCAGAAAAAAAGCTTTCATTACCTTTTGATTCCATATCGCCCAATAGGAAATAAAATGCCATTATTCCCAATATATCTGAGAAGGTGCTTTCGTAAACTAAAAATTCGTGTTTGTAAGCATCTAGGTTAACAACGCTAGGAATAACAATGGCAGAAGAAATTATAGATAAAGGAATAGCATACAACACAGAAACTTTGAAACCAAAGCCAAAAAAGGCCTCAATCAGTATTCCTATAAGTAGAATACAAAAGCCCAAACCCAAAAAAGCCGTAGAAAAAGACTTCCAGATAATTGGCCACTTTTCTTTTTTGAGTTCAAGGTCTAAGGCTGCCTCTAAAACAATCATTATTAAACCTATAATTCCAAGTATTTCGAGGATTGGGAATAGGTTTAAGGTTCTTACATCAAAAAACACAAACGCTTGGTGAACAATTATACCACTAACGATAAGTAATAACACCGATGGAATATTCGTGCGCTTTGCCAGAATATTAAAAAGGTACGATACAATAATGGCTAGTGAAAAGCCAATTACTACAAAATATGGGTTTATTTCTGCTAAAATCAAGTTAATCGGTTAGTAGTTCCTCAGGTTGTTGAACTACTAAAATAGGCACTTTTTTAATGACTTGTTCTGCCACCTTGGTAAAGTGATTGGCAATAATTTCTCTGATATCTTTTGTTTGAGATGAAAAATACTCAACCGCCACACCACTATGAATTTCTACTTCATCTTTACTAAATATGGTGTAATGCACTCTAATCATTCTTGGATAATCATCATGGGCAAATTGGGTCCAATCTACCCCGGGGGCATTAACCACATCTAATTGATTGATAAAAAGAAACAAGCCTGCCATGTATTTTTCTTCGCAGTAATCAAGCACGTTTTCGTTTACTATGGTTCTTGCCATAAACTTGTCGTTCTTATCAGGAACATTTTGAATTTGGCCTTGCTCCATTCTAGTGCCGGGTGGTGGGGCTTCATCTTCCTTTTTAATTTTCGAAACCATTTTATTGTAGGCCTTCATCACTTTTTTTTCTTCTTCCTCATCTTCTTTAGGTACAATTCTGTTGGCATAGCCCGTTGAGCGGTAAACAAAATAGAGGTCTTTGTTGATGTCTGCATCATCTGCATGAAAGCGCACCACATCATAATTATCTTTTGCTGCAAGGTATAAGGCATTGTCTAACCCTAATCGGTAATATCCTCTAAGCTCCTGAAAATTTAAGCCGTTATATTCACCTATGTCCTTATCAATCTCTCCCCTATACAGTTTTGGCTCAAAAGGAATTATTAAAAGTCTTGAATTAATGTCAGGATAAAAAAGTGTGTCTCTTCTCGGTTCTTCCTTTTCGCCTATGGTATTATCTTGAGCAAACCCAATAAAGGAGGTAAAAAGACAAACAAATAGCAGGATTTTTCGCATAAGTCAAAACTAACCCGAATAGAAACCCTTGCAGGGTTGTGGATGCAGAACTTTTCAATAATAAAAAGTTAGTGACCTTAAGGCTGAATGTTGAAAATGCCTTGTAGAATGGGAGTTAATCCGCTGAAGAAAAACTCAACAGCAATAACCATAACTATTAACCCCATCAACCTCATCATAATTTTATTGCCGGTTGCGCCTAAAAACTTCATAATTACTGAGGAGCTTCTAAGCACCAAAAAAGTAGTGAGTAATACTACTAATATTGAAATTACCAAAACTCCTTTTAACTCCCAAGGGTTGGCATCTTCCATTAAAACTATAGAGTTTGTGATTGCTCCAGGGCCACAAATCATTGGAATTGCTAAAGGGGTAATGGAAATATCTGTAACGTATTCTTTAACAGCATCTTTATCAATTTTTACTTTGGTGAGCCTAGCCTGAAGCATGTCTTGACCCATTAAAAAGAAGATTATTCCACCAACTACGCGGAAACTGTTTACTGAAATTCCAAAAAACTGAAATAATATTTGGCCTGAAAACGCAAAAGCCAATAAAGTAAAATAGGCTACCAAAACCGCTTTTACAGCAGTTGTGTTTCGCTGTTTTACAGTTAAGTTTCCAGTCATGGTCATAAACACAGGCATAATGCTTAATGGGTTTATGAGGGTAAAAAAAGAGGTTATGGAAACTAAGAAAAAGGTTAGGTACTCTTGCACTTCAAATTTTTTGCAAAAGTACTGTTATTCTTTACGTTAACCGCGAATTAATTGCTCAATTACATGAGGATAAATTTTATGCTCTAGCTCATGAATTTTACTAGCTAAAGTCTCTGGGGTTTCATCTTTTTTTAGCTTAAAGCTCTCTTGATAAATGGTATGTCCTTCGTCGTAGTTTTCGTTAACATAATGAATCGTAATGCCGCTTTCCTTTTCTTTATTGGCCACCACCGCTTCATGAACCCTGTCTCCATACATTCCTTTTCCTCCATAATCAGGTAAAAGAGCCGGGTGAATATTCACTATTTTGTTAGGATACTCTAAAATGAGTTCTTTTGGAATTAACCATAAATAACCCGCCAAAATGATTAAATCAATTTTGTACGCCTTTTTTAAAAACTTTACAAACTGCCTTGAGGCAAAATCTTCTTTTTGGTGAACAGTAAAAGTGGGTACTTTAAATTGTGCCGCCCTTTTTAAAGCATAGGCATCTGCTTTATTTGAAACCAGTAAGCAAACCTTTGCCAAATTAGAGCCTTCAAAGTGCTTCATAATTGCTTCTGCATTTGTTCCTGAACCTGAGGCGAAAATGGCTATGCGTTTCATTTTTGTAATTTGCATTAAAAATAACCCAAAAGATTTGTTTTATGGCGCAAGAAAGTGGTTTTGTTAATTATATACCTCAAAACTTTAATAAAGAAGAATCCCTAAATAGAAGTGAGGCTTTTTTCAATTTTTTGAACCAACGTAGGTCTATTAGGGCTTTCTCTAACCAACCTGTAGCAAAAGAGGTGATTTCTAACATCATTAAAACAGCCTCAACTGCGCCATCGGGAGCACATAAACAACCTTGGACATTTTGTGCTGTGAGCACCCCAAAAATTAAATCTGAAATAAGAAAAGCTGCTGAAAAAGAAGAATACGAAAATTACCATGGTCGTATGAGTGATGATTGGCTTAAAGACCTTGAAAAGTTTGACACCAACCATATTAAACCTTTTATAGAAATTGCTCCTTGGTTAATTATTGTATTTAAACAATCTTATGGAATAAAATATGGCGAAAAAGATTTGCATTATTACGTAAACGAGTCTGTTGGTTTAGCCTGTGGAGTATTATTAACCGCCATACACAATGCGGGTTTAGTTGCGTTAACTCATACTCCTGGCCCACTAAATTTTTTAACAGAAATATTAAACCGGCCAAAAAACGAAAAGCCTTTTTTGTTGATTCCTGTTGGCTACCCTGAAAAAGACGTTAAAGTACCTAACCTAAAAAGAAAGGAATTGTCAGAAGTTGCAGTTTGGTTTGAGTAATTATTGGATAATTACTTTTTTAATAAAAGGCCCTGATTGCACAATATAAACACCGGTTTTTAAATCTACCTCTATTTGATTTTTTGTTGGAGTTTGGTTAAAAACAACCCTCCCTTGAGTATCAAAAATACAAATAGGTTTTCCTATTTCAAATCCGATTATATTTATTATTCCGCTTGATGGATTTGGATAAACTTTAAGTGGATTAGCTGAACCAAGTTCAACAACACTCCCTGGGTCGATAATTACAGGTTTTTCCCAAAGCAAAATTCCTGATGCCTCAGATTGGCAACCATAATTATTTTCTACCACCACGTAATAATACCCTGTAGAGTCAGGGTAAATAGTTCTTCCTGTTTTTGAAAGTGGGTCGTGATTTATGGTGTACCAATAATATTTGAAAGCTGGAGTGGCTTTTAACGAATCGTTTACAATGGTTAATTGTGGCTTAGCAGGAGTAGGAAAAACCTCAATAGAATCTTCTGCTGTGTTGGCACACCCCGAAGCGGGGTCAGTATAATTATAAGTAACCTTATGAAATCCCGACCCCACGCTTGGGTCAAAAAACTTACCGGTAACTCCATTTCCATTAAAAACACCACCTGATGGACTTTCTCCTTTAATTGTAATTGGTGTAAAGCTTTCGCAAAGCATGGTATCCGGAATATTTAAATTAACAGTTGGTAGGCTTCTAATAATTAAACCGCTAGAGTCGGCACCTGCGCAGCCGTTAGTATCTAGTACTGAATACTTTACTTTAAATAACCCCGTGCCTAAAGTTGCAGGGTCTGCCTGTGTAGCCGTTTGCCCATTTATGGTGTAGGTTCCACCTGCGGGTGTGCCAGTTGAAAAAACAACAGGTGCATCATTTTCACAAATGGTATTAAATGAAGGAAGGTTTACATTAGGAACAGGTTTTATTTTTAAGAATTGAACTGTATCTGCCCTGCAGCCATTAGCATCTGTATAGGAATAAGTAATTGGAAAATTACCATCTCCAGCAATATTTACAATAAATAGGTTTCCTCCAATAAATGGGCTTGAATAAGTACCACCTGCAGGGGTTCCACCCGAAATAATTACCGAGTTTACACTTTCACAAACTGGAGTAAGTGGCGGAAAACCCACATTGGGTAAGGGGTTTACTGTAAGTGTAAATGTATTTGTGGTATCGTAACATGAAGTCCCTAAGGCATAAGCCAACTGATAGGTGCCAGCCTCATTAACTCCAAGCTTGGTAGATGTTTTACCCGGAATAACTACTCCATTTTTTAACCATGTATAGGTAAGTCCTGACGAACCATGATTTAGAACTACACTATCTCCAAAGCAAACAGTTTGTGAGGGAGAAGGGTAAATATTGGCGGTAGCTCCAAACCCTAAAATGTACTCGCTATTACCAACACCTGTTTTGGTGTAATAATTACCCGATAAGCTTGCGTTTGCATTACTCCAGGTTAAATCTGCATTGCCATCTCTTTGGTACCAATTAAAAATGCAGCTGTTTACATTTTGAAATTTGCTGTTAGATGTTACACGATAATTAATGGTGGCTGTGCTATTGGTTCCGCCTAATGCAAAAAAGCCATAGTACCTTGAAGTATCAACCTCGCTAACACCGGATGGCATTGTTCCGTTTACTTGTGGCAAATTGTTTACGCGATATAAAAAAGCAGCATCAGGGCTTCCTATTATATTATTTGCCCAAATAGTGTCTCCATCGGAGTGAGATAACATCAACGAAAATGGAGAAGTGAAGTCGCTTGAAACCACATCACCAATAGGAATTTCAGAGTTGGTCCATTGTGGGTTGGAAACAAAGGTTCCATTATGACCATTTGAAGAAGCGTCTGAGGTTGAGGTTCCTGTGCCTTCATTTAAAGGGTAATATGCTTCTAAAGAAGAATAGTTTGGGTGCGAGGAAGTTATTTTTCTCGCCATCCAATTTCTAATCGTGGTTTGTGATAGTGTTGCTTTAAAAACAGAAACCTCATCAATATAACCATCTAAAATTCTACTTGTTGCGTAGTTATAACCTATATTAAACTGTGTGTTTGCTGTAAAAGAACCAGGTGCAGACATTTGTACATCTAACTCACCATTAATATAAATTTTCATTGTGGTTCCATCATACGTTCCCGCGATATGATACCACTCATTTGCATTTAAAGATGTTGTGCTGTTTAGCTTTTGGTGAGTGCCACCTATGTAAAGCACAAATTGAGCTCTTTCTGCCAATTGACCGGCATCTCCAAACCTAATTTGGGCGTGTGATGTGCCCCCACTTTCAATACCAATAAATGATGAAATATATGGGCTAGTGGCCTTAAAAGAATTAAACTTTACCCACCCCTGAAGGGTAAGAGCCGTTCCGGATAAGTTTATGTTTCCGCAATTCACGTAAGACGAGCTACCATTAAACTCAAGCATCTTGCCTGAACCTTGCCCAAAAAGTGTAGTTGAAATTAGCAATAAAAAAAGAGGAAGGAAAAGCTTTTTCATGGTTTTGGTTTAATACTACAAATTAATGAAAAGTATTTCTTCTGTTTGTATTTCAGATATTTACCAAATGAAAAAGATTCTTGCTCTTATATTTTGTGTTTCCAGTATTTCAAGTTTTAGTCAAAAAGATACTCTAAACATTCTTTTTTTAGGCAACAGTTATACCCAGTTTAATAATCTTCCAAGTATGGTAGAAACCCTAATAGAAGAAACTGGAGTTGAGGTAATTACAGATGCAAACACTCCTGGAGGTTACACCTTAAAACAGCATTCTACCAATGCCACATCAATTCAAAAGATTAAGCAAGGTGTTTGGGACTTCGTGGTATTGCAAGAGCAAAGTCAATTACCTTCTTTTCCTTTAGGACAAGTGCAACAAGAAACGTTTCCTTATGCAAAAACCTTAGATACGCTAATTACAAAGCATAACCCATGTGCTGAAACTATATTCTATAATACATGGGGCAGAAAAAATGGCGATGCTGGTAACTGTGGATTTTGGCCACCTGTTTGCACCTACGAGGGTATGGATAGCATGTTGGCGTTGCGGTACAAATACATGGCAGATACCAATAAGGCCTTAGTTTCTCCTGTTGGTCCGGTTTGGCGAAATATTAGAGAAAACTACCCAACCATAAACCTTTATACTTCAGATGAAAGTCACCCATCAATTTATGGTAGTTATGCTGCTGCCGTAAGCTTCTTTGCAGTTATTACTAGAAAAGACCCAACCTTTATAACCAACAATTTTGGTTTTACACAAATTGATGCAGATAACATAAAACAAGCCGCAAAAGAGGTTGCATATAACCAACTCAATAATTGGAACGTAGGAGAATACGATGCAAATGCTTTTTTTGAAACCGATAGTTTTTCACCCTTTGAGGTGGCTTTCGAAAACAAATCTACATGGGCAAATGAGTTTATTTGGGATTTTGGAGATGGAGAAAGCTCTACAGAAAAATCTCCTACACACACTTATACCGATACAGGAAGTTATAATATTTACCTTATAAGTTCTTATTGTGGCGTTTTTCCGGATACCTTTTCGGTTGATTTAAAAATTAAAAACAATAATAATAGTGTGGGTTTAGAAGAGGTTGAAAATAGGTTTATGGTGTATCCTAATCCTGCTAACAGCGTGCTCAATATTTCAGGAATTGTAAATGGAGAGTTAGAGCTACGAGATATTTCAGGAAAACTAGTCTTAAAATCTAAAATAAAACCAATTGTTGGAATTGAGAATTTAGAAAAAGGCCTTTACTTCTTAACCTTTACAACAAACTCAAGTATTGAAACCCAAAGCGTTTTAATTATTAATTAGTACACAGGTATAACCTGCTTTTTCAAAGTTTTGAATGGTTGCGTTAAAGGTTGCTTTATCAGTATGGTCGCTGCCACAAACTGTTGCAGTACTTATGCCTTTACACTCATAACAAATATCATTTACAGTAATATAAGTTTCGGTCCAATCTCCCCGATTCATTTTTTCGTTTTGCACATTTAATGCAACTCTAAAATAACCTGGGTCTCTCCAAGAATATGAAAATGAACTATTTATATCATAATAAACGCCAGCGTCATATTCAAGGTTCCAATCATACCAAGCGGCACCTTCAGAACAAGAGGTAAAAATTACTTCTTCAAAAACATCTACCTCCGTTGCAGAAGCATCAATGCATGGGGTAGGTGTTTTATAGCACGATATCAATAGCGTGGAAACCAAAAAAAGTATTGCTGTTAATCTCATAATAAAAATTAAACCGCAAGTTAGTTAATCTTCTTATTTTTAACATCAAACCAAAACCACCATGGAAGAAGGCCTTAAAGAAAAAACCGGAAAACCGCTTGAATATTGGGTTGAAATATTAAAACAAACCAAATTAGAAAAGCACATGCAAATGGTGAAGTTCCTAAAAGAAAATCATGGGTTTACCCATGGCTTTGCTAATATGGTGGCGCTAAAAGCAAGAGAAGCTGGTGCAGGTGACTTTTCTACAGAAGACCTAATTTTAAACCAATATAAAGGTAAAGAACACTTAAGACCAATTGGTGAAAAAATAATTGAGTTGGCAAAATCATTTGGTAACGATGTTGAGGTAGCCCCTAAAAAAGCCAATGTTAGTTTACGTAGAAAAAAGCAATTTGCTTTAGTGCAACCCCCCACCAAAACCCGCATAGATTTAGGTTTAAAGTTCAAAGACAAACCCTTTGAGGGGCGGTTAGAAAAATCAGGCCCTTTTGGTACCATGTGCTCCCACGGGGTACAAATTACTTCCATTGATCAGGTGGATGATGAGTTAATAAACTTATTGAAATTGGCTTATCTAGAAGCATAATAATGAGAACTGTTTTTGTTTTTTTGATTTTTCTTCCCGGCTTATTAATTGCTCAACCCAAAACAGCAGACCTAAATATTTGGGTGCGTGAAGGATACAAATTAGAAGTTGTTGAAAATACAATCTCTACACCTCGTTTCATGCAAATGGATAACCAAGGAACGCTTTATATTTCCCTTCCCGGAAAAGGAGAAATAAAAGGCTGCCGAGATAAAAACCAAGATGGGTTTTTTGAGACAGTTTCAACATTTACAAAAGGTCACCCGCGCGTTCATGGAATGCACTATGCGGCCGGTTGGTTGTGGTTTGCTGAGGATGGAGCCTTATTTAAGGCTCGCGATACCAATGGCGACGGGGTGGCTGATGAGGAGAAGAGGGTTATCAATGAAGATCAAATCCCAAGTGGTGGTGGGCATTGGTGGCGACCTGTATTAATTCATAACAACAGAATTTACACTGCCATTGGCTGCTCAGGAAATATTAACGATGAGGTTGAAACAGAAAGGTTAAAGATTTGGAGCTTTGCCCTTGATGGCTCAGATAAACAACTGTATTGTGATGGACTTAGAAATACAGAAAAGTTAGTGGTAAGACCCGGCACAAACGAAATTTGGGGAATGGACCATGGCAGCGATTGGTTTGGTAGAAAAATAGAAGAGAAAACAGATAAAGGCCAACCCATTACCGATTGGAACCCACCCGGTGAAATGAATAAATACGAAAAAGGAAAGTTTTACGGTCACCCATACATTACAGGAAATAAAGTACCTAGGTATGAATACATGTATAAATCCGACATTGTTGATTGGGCAAACAAAACAGTCCCCCCGGCTTGGGCCTCAGGTGCACATTGGGCACCAAACGCCATGACGTTTTATACCGGAAATCAATTTCCAAAAAACTTAAAAGGCGATGCTTTTGTAGCTTTTCATGGTTCGTGGAACAGAAGTGAAAAGGGAGGGTACCAAGTTGCAAGAGTTTTGTTTGAGGATGGTATGCCTTATGGGCAGCTTCCATATGTAAAATTCCTTTCTCCTGCGGGTGATGTAATTGGAAGGCCAGTAGATATTTTAGTTGAGCCTTCGGGTGCTATTTTAATAAGCGACGATTTTGGAGATAAGATTTATCGGCTGAAATATGTAGGAAAATAAATATATTCACCTGAAAATAAGGTTATTATGAAAAATATTATGTTTGGGGTTTTCGGGGTTATTTTAGGAATAATAATCGGTGGGTTAGTAAACATGGGACTAATAATTGCTAGCCCGGGTGTGATTCCCTTACCAGAAGGTGTAGACCCTATGGACCCAGTTAGCCTAGCAGAAAATATTCATCGTTTCTCACCACAAAATTTTTTAATGCCTTTTTTGGCGCATGCATTAGGTACATTGGTGGGTGCTTTTATTGCAGGATTGATGGCTAAAAATAACAAATTGGTTTATGCACTAATAATAGGAGGCTTCTTTTTAATAGGAGGTGCCATGAATGTTTCTGTGCTTCCTGCACCAATGTGGTTTAATATTACAGATCTTGTTTTAGCTTATATTCCTATGGCTTTGGGGGGTTATTTGCTTTCGGTAAAGGTTAGGGGCTAATTAGACTTCTGAAAACCAAAAATAATAATGGCTGTGGTAAATTTTAGGCTTGCCTAAATTTTTATATTTGCAGGCCTAATTTTTTGTGTGAAAAAGCTAATAAGCTTTCTTTTCTATTTTTTGTTTTTACTTCCTATTTTCGGGCAAAACGCCTCTATTTCAGGAGTAATAACAAGGGGGGCAAACCTTGAAGAAATGGTGAATGTTGGTATTCCGAGCTTAGGTTTGGGTGCTTATACAGATGAAAATGGTGCTTTTTTTATTCCGAATATTCCACCGGGAAATTACAAGGTCACAGTAAGTAAGGTTGGTTTTAAAACAATAACTCAACCTATTTCAATAAAAAACAATAAAAGTCTCAAATTAAATCTTACGCTTGAGCAAGACCTTTTAAATCTAGACCAAGTAGTAATTTCAGCAACTAGAAACCCGGTGCCCTATTACGATTCGCCGGTAATTGTAAATAATATATCATCTAAAACATTCGAAAACACCCAATCGTTTACCGCTGCTGAAGGTCTTAATTTTTCACCGGGGTTAAGGGTAGAAAACAATTGCCAAAACTGTGGTTTTACGCAAGTAAGAATGAATGGCATGGAAGGTCACCACAGCCAAGTATTAATTAATAATCGACCGGTTTTTTCTGCATTAGCCGGTATTTATGGCCTTGAGATGATACCAGCAAACATGATAGATCGTGTTGAAGTGGTTAAAGGTGGAGGCTCTGTTTTGTATGGGGGAAATGCCATTGCTGGAACCATTAACATTATTACCACAAAACCTTTTGAAAACGAAATGCAAGTTGGTGTTAATCAAGCATTGGTTAATGGAGAAGCTTCTGACAGAAATATTTCTCTGAGTGGCTCAGTGGTAAACAAACAATTAACCTCTGGTATGAGGTTTTATGCCTTCAACAGAACTAGAGACCCGTGGGATGCTAATGCAGATGGCTTCTCTGAAATGGTTAAAATGAGAAGCAACACCATAGGGTTTGATGGTTTTTATGAGTTTTCATCAAGGAGTGTTTTAAAGCTTAATGGTTATTACATCAACGAGTTTAGAAGAGGAGGAAACAAGTTTAACCTTCAGCCCCACCAAACTGATGTTACCGAACAACTATTGCATAATATTTTCGGCGCCAATTTAAACTATGAATACTTCTCTAAAAATTACCTGCATAAATTAAATGTTTACTCCTCTTTTCAAACCACCCAACGAGATAGCTACTATGGCGGAGGTGGAAGGGTTTTACAAGATGGTGACACTCTTACTGCAGATGACCTATTGGCTTTAAATGCTTATGGTGAATCAAACGATATTTCTTTGGTTTCGGGTGTTCAATACACTTATCTAATAAGTGAAATTGTTAACGTGGTGGCGGGTTCAGAATATCAATTGAATGATGTTATTGATGCTATGCCTGGTTATGAAAGAGAAATTAATCAGTTTGTTGGAGTTTGGGGAAATTTTGCCCAGTTAGAGCTTGACCCAATAGACAAATTGTGCATTACCCTTGGTGGTAGGTACGATCAAAATAGCATCAACGGAAATTACAATTTAGGTGGACAAACCTTTAATAACCAAAAAAACTTTAGTCAATTTGTTCCGAGAATAACTGCACTTTATGAGATAAAAGAAAACCTGAAGTTTAGAGTTGGTGCTGCACAAGGTTATCGTGGCCCTCAAGCTTTTGATGAAGATTTACATATCGAAACTGTTGGTGGGGCCGCTAAATTCATACAGATTGACCCATCTTTACAAGCGGAAACCTCAAATAACTTTACAGCATCTTTAAACTATGCAAAACGAAGTGGTAAGGCACAAATGAATTTGGTAGCAGAGGGGTTTTATACCAAAATAAACAACCCATTTATCTTATCGAACCAACAAGAGTTGGCTAATGGAGTGGCGGTAATTACCAAAAGAAATGGTGCCGGAATAACACTTCGGGGAGTTAATTTAGACGGCAACTTGGCCATAAACAACCAATGGCTAATCCAAACGGGGTTTACAATTCAACAAACAGCATATGGGGAGCCGGAAATACTTTGGGAGCCTTCTTCTCCAAATGAAATAAACCCAGCAACCATTGTA
>JAAZVO010000277.1 GCA_018623405.1 Crocinitomicaceae bacterium | reverse complement strand
TTATCTTTCTGATGGTGGTGCGGTTAAGTTGCCAATTACTGAAGAATCGCAAACAATTTCTTTGGTTGGTGATTCACTTTCCATAACAGGCGGAAACTCAATTAGCCTGACAAAATATTTAGATAATTCTGATAATCAATCATTGCAGTTAATTGGCGATTCGCTTAGTATTTCAAATGGCAATGCAATTAGCCTCTTGAAATATTTAGACAATGTAAACCAGCAATTAACTAGAAGTAACGATACACTGTTTTTAAGCAATGGAGGAAGTGTGAAATTACCTGCTGATGAGATTAACGATGCTGATGCAGATTCTACTAACGAGTTGCAGTTTTTATCTATTTCAAATGATACTTTGTTTTTAACTGAAAGCGGCTTTGTGATTTTACCACCAGATTTGGTAGAAGATTCAGATGCCGACTCAACCAATGAATTGCAATTAATTTCTATTTCTAACGATACTATTTTTCTTTCTGATGGAAATTTTGCCGTTCTACCAACCGATAGAGTTGATGATGCCGATGCAGACTCAACCAATGAGTTGCAGCAACTAACATTTACAAACGATAGCTTAGGTGTTTCAAAATCAAATAAAGTTGATTTATCATCTTTAAGAGATAATTTGGGGAGTCACACATTATCACAAAACCTACAGCTAAATGGTTTTGCAATTGGTAACGATTCTGTTCCGAGTTTTTACATAGACTCAACAGGAAGTGTGGTGTTTTTAAATGGTACTTCCATCCAAAATAATTTCAATATTTCAGATACATTGGTGGTAAATAGCTCGGTATTTTTAAACCAACGGGTTTACATTAACCAAGACGACCCCGACCATACCAACTTACCTACACAAGTGCCTGATGAACTAACGGTTGTAGGAGACCACAGAATTTATGATGATAATATTGGCTATGCTAACCCTGATTTTGCACGAATTACTTTTGATGACCCTAGCGCAACAGCAAATGATGGGATTTTAAATATCTACACGCCAAATGCTATAGAATTTGGTCGAATTTCACAAAGTCAACAAAGTAATGGTGCTAGGCTAATGCGCATCAATAATGATGGAACAATAAACATCAATAACCAATATAATTTACCTAATAACGATGGTAATAAAAGGCAGGTATTAACTACAAATGGTAATGATACCACTTATTGGTCTAGCCTTGGAGAGCTAGATACCTTAAGTGTAGAATCAGGAAGTTTTATTGCTTTTTCCGGCAATGAATATTTAATGGATGGCAATTTAGCGGTAACTGTAACGCTGCCAAATGCTGCTCTAAACAAAGGCAAAAAAATTACATTATATGCTTACCAATATACAAACTTAAGCGGCTTTTTTCTAAATGTTACAACAAATAACACTTCGGTTTTATCTGTTGCAGATAACAATCAAGTATTTACTACTGATAATGAGTTTGGAGTAATTAGCGCTGATAAAACAGTAACCTTAATTTCTAATGGAGTGCATTGGGTTTTATTGGGAGCGCAAGATTAATGGTATGAGGGGTTTTTCGATTTTACTCTTAATTTTTCTAAACCTTTCAGCCATTTCGCAAAACCTAATTGTTGAAGAAGGCGGCATTTTTCTGAATGGAAAATCTAACCTAAATGTTTACCAAACAAATATTTCTTTAAACGGAGGCATTATTGAAGGATCGGATTCTTCAGCTTTAATGGTAAATGCAGATACTTCATCAAACGTTATTGAGGGGCATGGCATTATTGTTTTTGATACTGTTGTGGTAAAAGGGAACATAGAAAATGAAATTACAATTAATACCAATTATCTTAACCTTAATGAAGGAAACCTAACCCTAGAGTTTGCTGATGTATGGGTTGACTCATTGCTTGAAAATGAGTCAGAGTTTTTTAACGTTACAGGGGTTTCACTAAAAACAAATTTTTTGCCTTTCGTAAATCAACAAGTTTCTCCTGCAAACTTTGGAATTTCCTTTGTTTTTTCAGACTCTGAAACTTCACTTGAATTAAATAGAACAAACAACTTTGTAAAGTTTGAAGATTCATACAGCATAAAAAAGCAATATGGGCTTGATAGGGCCGTAAACACAATAGAAGAGGTTACTTTTAATCACTTTAATAAAGATGCAGGTGAGCTGCATAACGAGAGTTTGTTTAGGGTTTTTACCTCCACAGATGGTTTTAATTGGACCGAGCAAACTACTATGAGTATTGATACCATAGAAAACAGTATGACGGCAACGGTTGATGGCATGGTAAGGTATTTTACTTTGCTTGAAGGCGAACCCGACTACGAATTATTTATTCCAAATGGTTTTTCTCCAAATGATGATGGCACAAACGATAAGTTTGAAATCTTAGGATTAAAGAATTATCCAAATAATAAATTGGTTGTAATAAACACCTCAGGAGTAGTGGTTTTTGAAGCCCAACCTTATGAAAACAATTGGTTTGGCAATACCAATACCAATGCAGAAAATGAGTTACCAACCGGAACTTATTTCTACAGATTTTATACTGATGCGGAAGATCCAAAAAGCGTAATGCAAGGTTTTATTGAATTAAGGGGAGGAAGATGATAAGAGTTTGGGCGCATGTTTTTAGAAGTTTGAGTTTGGCAATTTTTTTATTGCTGAGTTTTAAAGTAGTGTTTGCCCAAACAAGGTTAAATCAATTTGCCCTGTATTTACCAAATGAAAATCCTGCTGCTTCCGCCCAATATGAATCATTCAATTTTGGCGCTTCAGGCACTTTGCAATGGGTTGGGTTAAATGGAGCTCCTAGGAACTATACTTTTTGTTTCAACAATTCCGTTAAAGAAAACTCTTACTTGGGTTTAAGATTAAATCAATTTAATGTAGGCTTAAGTAGTCAAACGCAATTGGAAGTACCTTTTTCTCAAAAGTTTAAATTATCAGAAAAACTGAATTTGAGCCTTGGGCTTTCTCCAGGCTTTTATTTTGCAGGCTCCAGATTAAGCGAAGCAGAATTGGTTGACCAAGGAGATGTAGAGTTTTCAGCCAATCAACCATTGTTTGCCATGCCGGTAGCTAGGTTTGGTGGGTTATTGTTTACTGAGCAATTCTTTTTGGGTTTCACCATTCCCAATTTGATTTACAACAAAGTATTTTTTGATGAGACATTCTCGAAAGCATCACTTATTCAGGCAGACCAATGGCGTTACAATTTTGTAGTTGGAAGAGATTTTATAATCAATAAAAATTTCAGCTTTCAACTTGCCAATCAAACCTTGTTAAGTACTAATGCCAATTGGGTTACAAATGGCTCTTTGGCTTTAAAGTTTGTAGATAAAATTACTATTGGTGCAACCTATTCAAATCAAGCAGACTTTTCAGGGTTTTTACAAGCAGTAACCGGTCCGAATTTAATATTTGGATATGCTTATCAAACTAATGTTGGAAATGTACTTTTCAATTTGCCTACACATGAAGTTATGCTTGTTTTTAAAGGGAGGAATATTTTTTAACACACCTTTCCCTTAAAGGTGGTGAATCTATTTCAACATAAATAAAAAACGGCATCCCGTTTCCGAAATGCCGTTTACACA
>JAAZVO010000051.1 GCA_018623405.1 Crocinitomicaceae bacterium | reverse complement strand
CTTTTGAGGAAGCTAAAAAGAAAATTGCAGCATCTGAAACTGCCCCTGCTGGGCAAGCACAAACAGCATAAAAGGTATTT
This sequence comes from Crocinitomicaceae bacterium, assembly GCA_018623405.1. Taxonomy (GTDB): domain Bacteria; phylum Bacteroidota; class Bacteroidia; order Flavobacteriales_G; family Salibacteraceae; genus JAAZVO01. Next base: position 12,789 of record JAAZVO010000051.1, on the reverse strand, counting down.
AGCCTTTTTATCAATTATTGGTTCTTATTCGTTATCAAAGTAATAGAATATGTAAAAAACATCAATCAAGGCAAAGGAGTCTTTTACGCCAAAAATAAACTTGGGTGGAAAGAACACCCACACACATTTATTGAACAACCGCTTTTTATACTTAATGATAGTTAAACCCCCAATTTTTGAAAATCGCTTTCATCAATTCCAACTTCAACTGCAACCTTTTTATTATACTTTTTTATTGCTCCATTTAAGGTAAATAGTCTATAAATTGCCCAAAGAAGCAAACCACCTCCGGTTAAGTAATAAAGAATTTGTTTACCCATTGAACCCATTGAACCATAACTCCAACCTAAAAAAAGAAATAAAAGCCAAATTTTCAAAGAGTCTAATTTTCTTGAATTGTAAATATTGATTTTGTCAGATGTACTTAATTCACTCATAATTATTGATTTGGAAGACCAAAATAAATATTTAACCCGAATAACAAAAACGAAAAATAGGGGTAAATTTGGGGGTAAGTCCTGAAAACAAAAAAGCCTATTTGATTGACAAACAGGCTTTTAAAGTTAAATTAGTGAGGTCACGGACGGATTCGAACCGCCGTACAAGCTTTTGCAGAGCTGTGCCTAGCCACTCGGCCACGTGACCGTGGCGCAAAAGTAATAACAATAACTGAATATATTACCCTTCTAGCGTAATACTTACAGATTCAAAATCGGCACTAATAGGAGCCGAAGGTTTATGAATGGTAAGAACTACTTTTTTGATTAATGGAAATTCTGCTTTTAAAGCCTCAATTATTTTCAACCCTGAGTGCTCAATTAGCTTAGTTCTTTTGGTAAAGGCTTCTTGCATAACAAAAATGGCTCGCTCGTAATCTACCGTTTTAGATAAATCGTCTGTTTGGGCTGCTTCGGTTAAATCAAGAAACATATCTGCATCTAAAATAAAGTTAGCCCCTGTATGCTCCTCTTCTTGCAAACAGCCGTGATAACCAAATAACTTAACCTTATTTAAACTTACCTTATCCATTCATTTTAGTTAAACCTGCCTCTATTCTCCTAATAGTCTCCTCTTTTCCCAAAAGGTTGCATATTCTAAACATTGAAGGGCCCATTCCCAAGCCGGTTACTAAAACTCTAAAGCTTGGTAATACAGCCCCAAAGCCTAAGCCTTCTTGTTCTATGAATGCCTTAAACTCTTTTTCAATTTCTTCTGCAGAAAAGTCTTTTAGCCCTTTTAGCACCTGCAACAGCTTTTCAATTATTGCAGGAGTATTTTCTTTCCACTTTTTGTTGATGGTTTTTTCATCATAGGTTGATGGAGCTTCAAAAAAATATGCTCCTTCTAACATATCCTCTACAAAAACGGCTCTTTCTTTCATCAAATCAACCATTTCTGTAAGATCTACAGCATCCACATTCCACCCTTTTGCCGCTAAATGGGGCTTTAACAACTCAACAAGAGTTTCGTTAGATTTTTCTCTCAAGTACTGTTGGTTATACCATTTAGTTTTATCAGCATCGTATTTTGCTCCGGCCTTGCCCACTCTCTCTAAAGAGAAGGCTTCTACTAGGTCGTTAAGCTTAAACAATTCACGCTCTGTGCCCGGATTCCATCCTAAAAAGGCTAAGGCATTTACAAAGGCTTCAGGAAAGTAACCTTTCTCTCTGTATCCTGAAGAAATAGCTCCGGTTTCAGGATCTTTCCACTCTAGCGGAAAAACAGGGAACCCAAGTCTATCGCCATCCCTTTTGCTTAACTTACCGTTGCCATCAGGCTTTAAAATTAAAGGCAAGTGAGCAAATGTTGGAGCTTCCCAGCCAAAAAACCGGTACAACAAAATATGCAAAGGGGCTGAGGGCAACCATTCTTCTCCCCTAATTACATGGGTTATTTCCATTAAATGATCATCAACAATATTCGCCATATGGTAAGTTGGCATGCCATCACTTTTAAAAAGCACTTTGTCATCTAAATTAGAAGAATGTACAACTACCCAACCCCTGATTGCATCTTGAAACCTTATTTCTTCATTTCTCGGGATTTGTATCCTAATTACATAAGGCCCTCCACTTGCCAACCTTCTATTTACCTCATCTTCACTTAAAGTAAGTGAGTTTTTCATAGAGTTACGGGTAATGGCATTGTATTGAGGAGAAGCAACTTTGGCTGCTTTAAGCCTTTCGCGCATTTCATCCAACTCCTCAGGGGTATCAAAAGCATAATAGGCATGGCCCGCCTCCACTAACTGATCTGCATATTGTTTATATAAAGCCTTACGCTCCGATTGTCTGTAGGGCCCAAACTTACCAGGGTTTTCAGGTCCCTCATCAGGTTGAAAACCGCACCACTTTAGCGATTCTAAAATGTAATCTTCAGCTCCCTTTACATACCTTGTTTGATCGGTATCTTCAATTCTTAAAATAAAATCGCCTTGGTTTTTTTTAGCAAAAAGATAATTGTATAATGCCGTTCTTACACCTCCCATGTGAAGGGGCCCTGTTGGGCTTGGTGCAAACCTCACTCTCACTCTTCTTTCCATTGTTTTTATTTTGGGCGGCAAAGATAACTTCTTTCGTTGCTAATTTTCAGAAAGCCAAGCATTAACAATTCTTTTGCTTTTACTGTTTTTTATATCCTTAATTTAGCCACTGGCAGTAAATTTGCTGATTGAATCTGCATGAGGGAACAAAACTTTGATCTTTTACTCGAAAAGCTCAACGCTTTCAAGAAAAAATATTACACCAATCAACTTCTAAAAGGCCTTATATACTTTGTGGGTATTGGGGTGCTAACTTTTTTGGGAGTAATTGGCTTAGAGTATTTTCTGTATTTAAAATATCCTGCCAAACCGATATTGTTTTTCGGTTTTGTACTTATTGAATTGGGCATTTTATGGCGTTACATCATTTCTCCGGTGCTTAAGTTAAATAGCATTGGCAAAACCATAAATGATTTTGATGCAGCTAACATTATTGGTAAACACTTTCCTGAGGTAAAGGATAAGATTACCAACACACTTCAACTAAAAGCTATAATTGATAAACAGGGAAGCGATTTCTCCTTATTAATTGCATCTATCGAGCAAAAGATTATAGAATTAAAGCCTGTTCCGTTTTCTATGGCTATTGACTTTAAGGCCAATAAAAAGTATTTGAAGTATGCTGTAGCTCCTTTGTTTTTGCTGTTTGTGCTTTCGTTTACCTCTCCTAGCCTAATTAAAGATGGTACAGCTAGATTCATGAACTACGATGTAGAATACCAAAAACCGCTTCCATTCAATTTTGTGGTCGAAAATGAAGATTTAACAGCATCGAAAAATGAAGATTTTGAGTTGGTTGTTTCTACAACAGGTGAGCTGCAACCTAATGAGGTTTTCGTAAAAGTTGGCGAAAACTCATTTAAAATGCGCAAGCAAAACGGGAGTCGATTTGCCTTTACTTTAAAAAACATCCAAAAAAGCACTGATTTTCAGCTTTTTTCAAATCCTGTAACGTCAAGCACTTATACTTTAGAGGTAATGCCAACACCTATTGTTAAAGGGCTGAAAGTTTCGTTAGATTATCCTTCATATACGCAAAAACCCGACGAAGAATTAAATAGCTCCGGCGACCTTTTAATACCGGAGGGCACAAATATTTTGTGGGGATTTACTGTTGAAGATGTAGATGATGTTTTAATTATAGCCGCAGACTCAATTAAAGCAAAACAAACAAAAAGCAACTTATTTGAAGCTCAATATTTACCTAAAACTAATAGCCAATATTCAGTTTTGGCAAAAAACGCTACTAACAAAAAGATTGAAGCGCTAAACTATACTATCACGTTAATTAAAGACCAATATCCAACCATTAGTGTTCAAGAATTAAAGGATAGTATAGGTCTATCTCAGATTTATTTTAATGGCGGTTTAAACGATGATTATGGGGTTTCATCTTTAGTATTTCATGCTACAAAAAACGATTCTTTAATAAAATTAAATGTTCCGTTAAGGTCTGGTTTGGCAAACCAAAACTTTTACTACAGCTGGAGTCTCTCTGAACTAAACCTTAAAGCAGGAGATGAAGTAACCTATTATTTTGAAGTTTTTGATAATGATGCTGTAAATGGATCAAAGTCAACAAAAAGCCAAATAAAACAATTGAAGCTCCCTACAATAGATGAGCTAAACAAGATGAATCAAGCTCAAAATGAGGCTATTAAATCATCAATGAATGAGGCTATTGAAGAAGTAAAAGAATTACAAAAAGAGGTAGAAGACCTCACCAAAAAGCTTCTTGAAAAGAAAAAGCCAAGTTGGGAAGAAAAAGAGCAATTAAAACAATTAATTGATAAGCGCAATCAGCTTGAAAATAAAGTTGAAGACCTAATAAATAAGAATAAAGAAAAAAATCAAATGCGTAATGAGTTGGTGAGCCCTTCTCCAGAATTATTAGAAAAGCAAAAGAAATTAGAAGAGCTTCTAGAAAACATCATGGATGATGAGATGAAAAAAATGCTAGAAGAAATGGAAAAACTCATGGAGCAAATGGATAAAAACCAAATGAAAAATGCTCTAGAGAAAATGGAACTCTCAAATGCGGACATGGAAAAAGAACTTGACCGAACCCTAGAATTATTTAAGCAATTAGAGTTTGAGCAGGAAATGCAAAACGCCATTGATAAATTAAAAGAATTAGAAGAGGAACAACAGGAACTTTTAGACGAGAACAAAGAAAAAAACAGCAAACCTGAAGAACTGAAAGAAAAACAAGATGAGCTTAACAAAAAGGCCGAATCGTTAAAAGAAGACTTAGAGGAATTAAAAAAGAAAAATGAAGAATTAGAAAACCCTAACAAATTACCTGACCAAAAAGAACAAAGCGAAAGCCTGCAGGAAGAAATGCAAAATGCATCAGACCAGCTAGAAAAAAACAACAGAAACAAATCTCAAGAAAGTCAAGAAAACGCCAAGCAACAAATGCAAGAAATGAGAGAGCAAATGGAAAGCACAATGGCATCGATGCAATCTCAGCAAAACATGGAAAACATGGAAGACTTAAGGGCTTTATTAGAGAACCTTATTGAGCTTTCATTTGATCAAGAAGCTTTAATGGAAACTGTAAAAGGCTTAAAACGAAATGATCCTGCATTTGTAGCCGCAAACCAAGAGCAAAAAAGAATTAAAGACAATGCCAAAATGATAGAAGACTCTTTGTTTGCATTATCAAAGCGTGTAATGCAGCTAGAAGCAACAGTGAATAAAGAGATTAACTTGATTAATAATAACATTGAAAAATCAATAGAAGAATTAGCGTCTAGAAACCCATCTAAAGCAGCTACAAGGCAACAATTTATTATGACCTCCACAAATAATTTAGCGTTAATTTTAGATGAAAGCCTACAGCAAATGCAACAACAAATGCAATCGATGGTGCAAGGGCAACAACAATGCAAAAAACCAGGCTCCGGAAAACCATCTATGTCACAACTAAAATCAATGCAGCAAAGCCTTAACCAGCAGATGAAAGAAATGCTTGAAAAAATGCAAAAAGGGGAATCTCCAAACGGGCAATCCCCCGGACAGTCGCCAGGCATGAGTAAAGAAATTGCAAAAATGGCGGCGCAACAGGCCCAAATTAGAGAAGCTTTAAAGCAACTACAAAATGAATTGGATGGCGGTGAAAATGGAAAAGCGGGAGAGGGTTTAATAAAACTTCAAGAGTTAATGGAACAAACAGAAGAAGATCTCGTAAACTTAAACCTTAGACAGCAGACTTTAAAAAGACAAGAAGAAATATTAGGTAGGTTATTAGAATCTGAAAAAGCAGATAGAGAAAGAGAATACGACAATAAAAGAGAATCTAAGGAAGCTTATGAGCTTACAAGAAAAATAGAAGATATATTTGAAGAGTATAAAAAGCAAAAAGAAAAAGAAACTGAATTACTAAAAACAGTACCACCAAACCTAAACCTATATTACAGAAATAAGGTTTCAGAGTACTTTAATGATATTTAATGCAAGAAATTAAATCTTTTTCAGTGCCCTCTACCAACAAAGGTGTTATGCAGGTAGAAGCTTGCTTAGATTGGCTTTTTACAGAATATAAACTAGATGAAACCCTCTATGGGAACATGTTCGTTGCCGTTTCTGAAGCAATCATAAATGCTAGACTGCATGGAAATAACAATAACCCTGAGAAACAAATCCAAGTTGCATTTTTTAAATCTAAAGAGGAACTTTGTGTTGTTGTAAAAGATGAGGGAAATGGGTTTGAACCTACCAAAATACAAGATCCCACCGCACCGGAAAATCTTTCAAAAATTAATGGAAGAGGCATTTTTTTAATGAAAAACCTTTCTGAAAAAATAGAATTCAACAAGTCCGGAAGTGAGGTTTCATTATTTTTCAATCTTTCATCTACCATTAGCGTTTAAAAAATTGATAAATCAATTTTCCGAGGACATTTCTTTTGAACTAAAAGGTTTTTCAACATCAGTAGATTGGGTTACAACCTCTGCAAAAAATGAAGGCTTTAAATGTGGAGACCTGAACTATATTTTTTGTTCGGATAATTACCTAAACACAATCAATAAAAAATATTTAAATCACGAAGATTTTACTGATATCATAACCTTCAATTATAATCATGACGATAAAATTTCAGGAGATATTTTTATTAGTGTTGAACGCGTAAAAGAAAACGCATTAACCGAAGGTGTTGATTTCGAAACTGAACTTAAAAGAGTTATGATTCATGGTGTTTTACACCTTTGTGGATACAATGATAAAACCGACCAAGAAAAGAATACAATGAGAGCAAAGGAAGATTATTATCTAAATTTGCACCCCTAATGTTTCACGTGGAACAACACCCCCTTTTATGACTGAAACTTATGATGTAATTGTAGTTGGCGCAGGCCATGCCGGCTGCGAAGCGGCAGCGGCAGCAGCCAATATGGGCTCTAAAGTTTTATTAATAACCATGGATATGACTAAAATAGCCCAAATGTCTTGTAATCCGGCTATGGGAGGAATTGCCAAAGGTCAAATTATAAGAGAAATTGATGCGCTTGGTGGTTATTCCGGAATTGTTAGTGATAAATCTTCTGTTCAATTTAGAATGTTAAACAGGTCAAAAGGACCTGCTATGTGGAGCCCTAGATCACAAAACGATAGAACATTATTTTCCATTTATTGGAGAGAACTATTGGAAAAAACCCCCAACATTCACTTTTGGCAAGATATGGTAAACCAAATTTTGGTTGAAAAGGATAGGGTAGTGGGTGTAAAAACGGATATTGGCATAGAAATAAAAGCTAAAACAGTAATATTAACTAGCGGAACCTTCTTAAATGGCTTAATACACATTGGAGAAAAAAACTTTGGAGGCGGAAGGTCTGGTGAAAAAGCATCTACAGGCATTACTGAACAACTAATTAGTTTAGGGTTTGAGGCTGGAAGAATGAAAACCGGCACACCTCCAAGAGTTGATGGCCGATCTCTTGATTATTCGAAAATGGAGCCACAAGATGGAGATGAAAACCCTACAGGCTTTTCATTTTTAACTTCAAGGAGTTACTTACCTAAACAACTCCAATGTCATATTACATATACCTCACCAGAGGTTCATGATACATTAAGAGAGGGTTTTGATAGATCCCCAATGTTTAATGGCGCAATTCAATCAACAGGTCCAAGATATTGTCCTTCAATTGAAGATAAAATAAACAGGTTTGCCGATAGAGATCGACATCAGATATTTGTTGAGCCTGAGGGTTGGAATACTGTAGAAGTGTATGTAAATGGGTTTTCAACCTCATTACCGCAAGAAATTCAAGAAAAAGCAATTAAAAAAATAGCAGGTTTTGAAAATGCAAGATTGTTTAGGCCAGGTTATGCTATAGAATATGATTATTTCCCACCAACTCAATTAAAACATACCTTAGAAACCAAATTAATCAAAAACTTATTTTTTGCAGGCCAAATTAACGGTACTACAGGTTATGAAGAGGCTGCATGTCAAGGTTTAATGGCGGGAATTAATGCTCATCAAAATGTAAAAGAAAAAGACCCATTTGAATTAGGTAGGGAAGAAGCATATATTGGTGTTTTAATTGACGACTTAATCACAAAAGGAACTGAAGAGCCTTACAGAATGTTTACCTCGAGGGCAGAATACCGAATTTTACTACGACAAGATAATGCAGACCTTAGATTAACAGAAAAGGGCTACTCAATTGGTTTAGCTTCTGAAGAAAGAAAGATTCTAGCTGAATCAAAAAGAGAAAAAACAAATGGATTAATTAAATTTTTAGAAAATCAAAGCATAGAACCAGATGAAATTAATCCAACTTTAAAAGAAAAAAATTCAAGCACTATTAGTCAGAAAAATAAGGCTTCCAAAATATTATCAAGACCTGAATTGAACCTTAATACGTTAATTAATTCGGTTGAGGCGATTAAAGCAGAAACGGAAAAACTAAATGGAATAAAGGATGCGGTTTTAGAGCAAGCTGAAATATTGATAAAATACAAAGGCTACATTGATAGAGAGCAAGAAATGGCAGAAAAACTAAAAAGATTAGAGTCCATAAAATTACATCCCGACTTTAATTACAGCGCTTTATCATCACTCTCTGCCGAGGCAGTTGAAAAACTTTCCACAATAAAACCTGCTACCATTGGGCAAGCTTCTAGAATTAGCGGAGTTAACCCATCAGATATTTCTGTTTTAATGGTGCACCTGGGAAGATAGGTTCCACGTGGAACAAAAAAGGCCACCATATGGTAGCCTTGTACGCCCGGAAGGATTCGAACCCTCAACCCTCAGAGCCGAAATCTGATATTCTATCCAGTTGAACTACGGGCGCAAATGAGTTTGCAAAATTATGAAATATTAATCCTAGCTAACAATAATTTAATTTGTAATCGTTAAGCAAAACATGAAATACATTTTTAAGCTCTTTTTTTGGCTCATTCCTCTGATTTCAGCAACCCAAGAAATATTCCAATGGAACGATTACTTGCCATATTCAAATTGCACAAAAACAATTATTGGTAACAATGGGGTATTCGCCTTAACTCCAAATACAGCTTTACAATTTGACAACGCAACAGAAAGCATAGAAAGAATAAACAAAATTAACTACCTGTCTGATGTAGGTATTGCAGATGCAGATTTTGCTCCACAAAACAACTCTTTAGTAGTTGGCTATACAAACGGAAATATTGATATTATCCAAGGCGCTAGAACATACAATTTTCAAGATGTAATTAGGGCTACTCAAATAACAAACAAAACCATAAACCAAGTCTTTGTTATTGACACAACAGCCTATATATCAGGAGGTTTTGGGATAATTGTATTCGATTTAAACAAGTTAGAAATATCCGAAAACTACCAAGTAGGCCCATCATCTAACCCTATTGAGGTAAATGCAATATCATTCCTTAATGACACTCTTTTTGCCGCAACCAACAAGGGAATTTATTGGGCATTAACTACAAACCCATTATTGAAATTTCCACAAGCTTGGAGTCCAATTAAAAACTTTTCGAAACAAGGTGCTGACATAAAGCAAATTTTCAAGTTTAATGATCAGGTTTATGTAAATTATGCCCTAGAAACATTTTTAGGCGACACCCTATACAAAATCAGTACTATAAAATCAGAGGAGGTTAAACCTTTAATAGGAAATAACAACTACGGATTTTCAATTAATAACAACCAATTAGTTATAGCTCATAACTTTAATGTAGCAGTTTACGATGAAGATTTTACCAACTTAATTACTTACTTCGATTACCAAACAAACACAGCTCCTCAGCCTCGTTTTGGTGTTTTTGATGAAGAGGGTGTGATGTGGATTGCAGATCAAAATCAGGGCTTAATTAAGGCAAAAGATCCTTTTAATATTGAAGTTATCCTTCCTTCATCACCCAAATACATGGGAAATAGAGACATTATTTCAAATGGTAACAAAACCATAATTACTCGTGGAGAAAGGGAATCTAATTGGGGAAAAACTTTTACCGAGGCAGGAATAATGGTTTATGAAGATGCCGAATGGAGTGTAATTAATAGACAAAACACAACTGCCTTAGACACAGCAAAAGACATTATTAATCTTGATTTTAACAAAACAAACTCAAGCACTTGGGCAGCAGCATCATTAGGATATGGCATTTTTGAGTTTGATGAAAACAATAAGGTGAGTGTTTACAATGAGCAAAACAGCACCCTTCAAAAAATAGACGGTTATGGAGTTGGTGTTTCTGATGTAAAGTATGATAGAAGTGGAAACCTTTGGGCAACAAACATGCTTACAAATCAACCATTACATGTAAAAAATGAGCAAGGTGAATGGAGCACCTTCAACTTTAATGGTATGTTTAATGATGCAATACCCGGAGAACTTTTAATTGATGGTTTTGGCAATAAATGGGTAATAATTCAAAATGAAGGTGTTTTAGTTTTTGATGAAAACGGTACAATTAACGACCCATCAGACGATGATTTTAAGCTATTATCTACCGCAGAAGGAAATGGAAATTTGCCAAGTGCAAATGTTTTATCAATTGCTGAAGATAAAGATGGTGAGTTATGGATTGGAACGGATTTAGGTTTAAGGGTTATTTACAGCCCAGAGCAAGTATTTCAATCTTCAGGTTTTGATGCCCAAGATATTCTAATAAAACAAGGCTTGTATTTTCAGATACTCTTAGAGTCTGAAGCAATCAATTGTATTGCGGTTGATGGGGGAGATAATAAGTGGATTGGAACATTAGGGTCGGGTGTATTTTTGCTTTCACCTGATGGACAAGAAGAGCTATTCCATTTTACAGCAGAAAACAGTCCATTATGGTCTAATAACATTCAAAGCATAGAAATTAACCCAAATACAGGAGAGGTTTTTATTGGTACAGACAAGGGCTTAATTTCATTCAAAGGGGGAGAAACAGAACCCAACCAAGATTATTCAAATATATATGCCTATCCTAATCCGGTTCCGCCAAATTATAATGGCTCGATGGCTGTAAATGGCCTTGTAAGAAACTCTGAAGTAAGAATAACAGACTTAGCAGGAAACATCATTTATAAAACAACCGCTCCGGGAGGTCAAGTAGTATGGGACTTAAACACCCTAAACGGCAATAAAGCAAGACCCGGTGTTTACCTAGTTTATGTTTCTACATTAGACGGTACTCAAAAAGCCATTTCCAAAATTCTAGTCCAATAATGCAGCTTTCATCATACGGAATTGTTTTAACAAGAATAAAGTATGGGGATACAAGCATTATTTCAAAAATTTACACCAAACAATTTGGCCTAAGATCATTCTTAGCTAAGGGAGTTAGAAAAAAAAGAGCAAGATTAAATTATAGCTTATTTAACCCATTTACTGTTGTAGAATTAGAGTTTATTGAAAAGCAAGGAAGAGAAGTACAAATATTGAAAGACCTAAGGCAGGTAGACCCGACCAACAGTCTTAGCATAAACGACCCAAAAAAAGCAGCTATTGCATATTTTTTAGCAGAGGTATTTGCCTCAACACTTCAAGAAGATGAGTTTGATCAGGGCACTTTTAATTTTATGCTCACCACAATTTCAGACCTAATAGATTTGGAAACAGCATTTGGACAATATTCTCCTTTAGTGCTATGGAAATTTACTCGCCACTTAGGTATTTTGCCTTCAACGGAAACCAAAGGGAAGTTTTTTAATATCAGCTCAGGTGAGTTTCAGCAAACACCATTTGGTGCGTATCCTATAGATGAAAATACCTCACAAGAAATTAAATCAATATTTACATCAAGTATTCAAGCGAATCCAATAAATAACGCTAAACACCTAGAAATAGCTTTAAATTATTTTCAATACCATATCCCATATTTTAAAAAGCCAAAAAGTTTAGAAATATTAAAGGCTATTTTTAATTAGAGTTATACTTTTACTAAAATATTGTTTTTGAGGAACTTATTTTTCTTCCTTGCCTATTTTTTGGTTTTTGTGGCTAATGCACAAAACTCTGACTCATTATTAATACAAGGAAAATCAGCTTTAAAAATAAATCTGCAACAAGCAGACAGCATTTTTAGCAATGCAATACTTGCCTCCAAAGCAGAAAACAACCTAGCAAACCAAAGAAAGAACATCCCTCAATAAGATTTGTGCCGACCTTGAAAAGTCGTTTGCAATTACTGCCTCCCAAAAAGATATAGGTTTTGATGTAGAAGCACCTAAGCAGCTTCCATTTGTTGAGGCAGACCAAACAAGGTTAAAGCAAATACTCTATAATTTAATAGGAAATGCAATAAAATTCACCAATAAAGGAGGTGTGAAACTTAAGGTTTCTCTAAACCATAATCAAGAGTCTGAATTAATCGCCAATGTGTTATTCGAAGTTTTGGATACCGGAATTGGAATTGATAAAGCAAATCAAAAAGCCATATTCCAACCTTTCACACAAGAAACCGCATCAACCGTAAAGCAATTTAGCGGAACAGGATTAGGCCTTACTATTTCAAAGCTTTTGGTAGAGCTAATGGGTGGAGAAATTTGGGTAGAAAGCCAACCTGAAAAAGGAAGCACATTTAGCTTTATCCTTCCCTTCAAAAAGTCTAAAAACCAAGATTTAGAAGCTGAAACCAAACCAAGAAAAGGTTTATCACATAGCTCAACAAAAAGCAAAGAGAAGGAAATTCTTTTAGTTGAAGATAATGAGATTAATCAATCGATTTTTAAAATGAGTTTAGAGAGGTTGGGGTCAATTGTGATGTGGCAGAAAATGGTCAAAAGGGTATAG
>JAAZVO010000050.1 GCA_018623405.1 Crocinitomicaceae bacterium | reverse complement strand
GGAGTTCCATTCCAAATTGTTTTCACAAAATGCGATAAGGTAAAGAAGTCTCAGAGAATTGGAGTTTTAAATAACCTTCAAACTCAATTAGCTGAAAATTGGGAAATACTGCCTGAAATTCAATTTACCTCAGGACAATCAGGTTTAGGGTTAGAACAGTTTGCGGAAAATATTTGGTTTATGTTGGGGCAGTTAAACCACTAATCTCGTTTTATTAAACCCATTTTTTCGCCAAACATTTGCGCAAACTCTCTCATATCATTGCACATTTGGTCTTCTCCGGTTGCTTTCTGAAAAGTATCTGCCATGGTTAGCATTGTTTGATGAAATAATAATTTCATATCATCTACTAACATGTTTTTAGTCCACAGGTCAATTTTCAAAGTATTCTTTTCATCTTTATCCCACATAGAAATAAGAACTGCATCTGCAGAGCCTTTATCTCCTGAGTCTGAAGCTTCCCATTTTATATTATCCGGAACTTTATTTTCGTCTAATTCTATTTGAAACTCAATTTTACTTTCAGCCATTATCTTTTTGGTTTATAATTTGATTTTGCTAGCAACTCTTGCGCATCATTCATTTGCATAAGCTCACTTAGCTTTATTTGATTGTTTTCCATAAAACTTCTTACAATTTGCCACCCAATATAATCTCCTATTCTCGGAGCGCTTGTTTGTTCAAACAAAGAGGTAAATGGTCCGTCGTTAAACAACTTGTAAGTTTTAGAAAAGTTTTTCTCGTACAGTAAGCTTTGATCTACCAAGGTGGCCCAAACAAAAACCTCATTTTCCTGCGCCCAATTCATTTGCTGAGGAGAATACTGAATTTTGGAAGAATCGGGAGCAAATGGAAAAACCGCATCCATGGCATAAAGCACCTTTCCCCTTTCAACCATTCTTGATAAACAAGATTGGTTGTTACTTTCCATCATATATTCAGTTTCAATCCAACCTTTTAAGGCAGCAAAAGGAATATTTTTTTGTTGCAATTTGTTCCTTTTATACAATGGGAATTGCAGAGCTGAGTAATAATTATAGTCTTTCCCTAAAAACATATCTAATCCAATACCTAAAGTACTATCTAAGCTAAGAATACCATAATTAAACCCCGAAATAAAAGTGATTATTTTGGGTATATTTTTTTGAGGGAAATGGTACTTATAATAGGTGAATGCCTCTTGAATTTTATTAAACTCCGGTGAGAAATCTTCATACTTGCCTTCCACCTCCTTATAAATTTCTTTTATTTCTGGGTCTGAACAAAAATCTTTCAAACCATTTGTCATCATAATAGGATTATTGGAATTGATATTTAAGATATTATCTGTATAGACTCTGAAAAAGTACCCATACTTACTTTTTAAGCTCTCGTAAGCTGTGGTTTTAAAAAGGTCTTGTTCAAACCTTTGAAGTTCTAAGTTTACCTCAACCCCCGTAATATCAACATCATGTGGGTTATTTGAGCACGAAAACATAAAAAGGCATAGAATTAGATAAGAAAATATGCGTTTCGTTCTCATTGGTAAATCTTTAATATTGCATTTCATGAAGGCGGTCAAAATTATTAAATTAACACTGTTAAGCACCTCAATTATTATTTCAAGTTTTTTAAATGCTCAAGAACTTAGGCCTTTTAGGTTTGGTTTAAAAGCAAGCCCAAATATTGGTTGGCTTAAGCCTGATACAAGAGGAATTAATAGTAATGGAGCTTCATTAGGCTTTAATTATGGGCTAATGGCAGAGTTTACGTTGGGCAATTCCTACAATTACGGCATTGGTTCAGGGGTAGAAATTTCTACATTTTCCGGCAAATTAGAGTTTCCTGATGTTGTTGCACCTATTGATACTACTCTAGTAAATTCTCGAAACTCTTCTTCGTATACTTACCGCTATGTTGAAATTCCTTTTACCATAAGAATGAAAACGAATGAAATAGGATACAACACCTATTTTGCCAATTTTGGAGTTTCTACAGGCTTTCGTGTAAGGGGAAGGCAAAATATTTCTTACAGTCTTCCTACCGGAAATTTGAATGAAGAAAACATTGATGTTTTAGGAGAAATTGCTCCATTTAGATTTGGTTTAATTTTAGGTGGCGGAGTTGAATATAACTTTCACGGCAAAACTGCTCTTATTGCCGGTATAACATTTAATAACGGGTTTTCAAATATTTTTAAGAAAGACTATTACGAACTCAATACCAACGGCGAGGTATTACTTAATAACAATAAACCAAACCAAACCGTTGAGCAAAAGGCTATTTCAAATTACATCAGCTTAGACTTAGGAATATTCTTTTAGTTAATTTCCCAAGTATTAGTGCCTGCTAGTAATTTATCTAAATCTCCTTCTCCTTTTATCTCCCTAGCATGTTTAAGCTGCTCGTGCAAAGCATCCTCATAAGTTCCTCTTTGCGTTTCGTAAAAAATACCAAAAGGACGTGGAAGAGCATTTTCTGCATTTTGATTATCATCAAAAAAACGGGTAAGCATTAATGCTTTTACTTGATCATGCTTATCATGAATCCAAAGTTCATCTTTCAATACGCCATCGGCCTCAAGATCAACTATTATGGGCTTAAAGCCATCTAGTTTAATTCCTTTTGTATTTCCTTCGCCAAAAACTAGCGGTTCTCCATGCTCTAGAAATAAGGTAGATTGTGGTTTAGATTGTTTTTCGGTATAAACAAAAAATGCTCCATCATTAAACACATTACAGTTCTGATAAATTTCTACCAAGGAAGTACCTTTATGATTATTGGCCGCAGCCAATATACTTCTCAATTGCTTTGGGTCTCTATCCATGGCTCTAGCCACAAAAGTTGCATCAGCACCTAAGCATAAAGCAAGTGGGTTAAAAGGATGATCAATACTTCCCATTGGGGTTGATTTAGAAATTTGACCTGATGGAGAAGTAGGAGAATATTGCCCTTTTGTTAACCCATAAATTTCGTTATTGAAAAGCAGAATATTTACATCAAAGTTTCTCCTAAGAATATGGATTAAATGATTACCTCCAATTGAGAGTGAATCTCCATCTCCTGTTATCATCCAAACAGAAAGATCTGGACGAACTGACCTTAAACCACTTACCAATGCAGGAGCCCTTCCGTGAATACTATGAATTCCGTATGTGTTCATGTAATAAGGAAACCTTGAAGAACATCCAATACCTGAGATAAATACAGTATCTTCTGTTTTTACGCCTTCATCAGCTAAAACCGACTGTACTTGCTTTAAAATTGAATAATCACCGCAACCTGGACACCACCTAACATCTTGATCTGTGGCGTAATCTTTTGCAGTTTTTATATTTGATGTTGGTGTTGTCATGCGTTTAATATTTCTAAAACTTTGGCCTTAATTTCTTGAATGGTAAAAGGTAAGCCTTGTATCTTGTTGTATGGTATTGCAGGTAACAAAAATTTACTTCTAATGATATTTACCATTTGAGCATCATTAAGTTCAGGAATAATAATTTTCTTAAAAGATTTTAATACTTCTTCTATGTTATTTGGCATAGGGTTGATGTAGGTTAAATGGGCATGCGCCACCTTATAACCTTCTGCAATTAGCTCATTTACTGCAGTTTTAATTGCCCCATAAGTTGACCCCCAACCCAAAACTAAAACATCTCCATCCATTTCGCCTGCAGCTAGTGTTTGCTGAGGAATATAATCAGCGATTTTGGCAATTTTGGCTGCACGGGTTTTTACCATATGCTCATGATTTTCCGGATCGTAAGAAACATTTCCTGTATCTTTTTCTTTTTCTAAACCGCCAACCCGATGCTCTAAAGTTTTTGTGCCGGGAATTGCCCATTCTCTAACAAGCTTTTCATCTCTTAAATACGGCAAATATTTTTCTTCTACATTCTCCAATGGTTTTGCGAACTTTGGTTTAATCGGCTTTAAGTCGCTAGATTTTGGAAAAGCCCACGGCTCTGAACCATTGGCCATATAACCATCTGAAAGAAAGATTACAGGTGTCATGTGTTCTACTGCAATTCTGCACGCTTCGTAAACTGCATCAAAACAGTGAGATGGAGAGTGAGCCGAAATAACTACAACCTGTGCTTCTCCATTTCTACCATAAAGCGCTTGAAAAAGATCTGATTGTTCTGTTTTTGTTGGTAACCCCGTACTTGGTCCACCCCTTTGCACATTTACAATTACCATTGGCAACTCCAACATTACGGCCAAGCCAATGGCTTCCGTTTTTAACGCAATTCCAGGACCGGAAGATGCTGTAACCGCTAATGCTCCGCCAAAAGAAGCGCCAATTGCAGCCCCTGCAGCTGCAATTTCATCTTCAGCCTGAAATGTTTTTACACCAAAATTTTTATGCCTTGCTAATTCATGTAATATATCTGATGCAGGGGTGATAGGATATGACGCATAAAGAAGTTGCATGTTTGACCTATGGGCTGCAGCAACAATTCCTAAAGCTGTAGCTTGGTTCCCCATCACATTTCTGTATGTTCCTTTTGGAAGATCGGCAGGTTTTACATCATACCTTGATGTAAAAGTTTCGCTTGTATCGCCATAGTGATATCCGGCTTTTAGCACCTTAACATTTGCATCAATAAGGTGTTGCTTACCCTTAAATTTGTTTTGGATAAATTTGATAGTAGTTTCTAAAGATCGGCTGTACATCCAATACAAAAAGCCGAGCACAAACATATTTTTACTTCTATCAATTTCTTTGGTGCCCAAGCCAGAATCTACCAAGGCAGATCGTGTTAACTTGGTAACATCAATTTCGTGCACCCTGTATTTATCTAAAGACCTAGCCTGCAAAGGATTCTCATCTCCATAACCTGCTAATCTCAGGTTCTTTTTATCAAAACCTGATGAGTTTGCGATGATTGTACCTCCGGTTTTGAGGTTGCCTATATTGGCTTTTAATGCAGCTGCATTCATCACCACTAAAACGTCTGCCATATCTCCAGGAGAAAAAAGATCTAAACTTCCAAAGTTTAATTGAAAGCCTGATACCCCTGCAACAGTACCTTGAGGGGCTCTAATTTCTGCGGGGAAATTCGGAAATGTACTTACATCATTCCCAAAAAGGGCATTAGTATTAGTAAACTGATTTCCCGTAAGTTGTATTCCATCACCAGAGTCGCCGGCAAATAAAATTGTTACTTCTTTTTTAAGCTCTAATGTTTTTTCCATTAAGCAAAATTGAACTGCGTTAAACGCAGTACTAGGTTAATATTATTGAGAATTATCACAGAAACAAAAAACTACTTGTGTAGTTCAAAATTATGGGCTTCTACACCTTTAATTTCAGGAATAGCCTTCAAAATGGTTTCTTCTACACCTGCCTTAAAAGTCATATTGTTCATTGAGCAGCCTGTGCATGCACCTTTTAATTCAATCTTTACGATGTAATCATCAGTTATTTCAACTACTTCTAGATCTCCACCATCTTGTTCTACAAACTTTTTAATGTTTAATAGAGATGTGTCGATACGTGACCTTAAAAGCTCTTTTTCCCCTGCCTCCATAATTGTTATTTAGACAAAATTAAAATAATAGATACATTTCTTACTTGGCTTCATCTATAGTTTTACAAAGCGCCACAAATGCATCTGCCTGTAAATTGTTTTCTTGTAAAACAACAGGCCTGCCAACATCGCCGGCTTGCCTTATATTTTCAACCAATGGGATTTGCCCAAGTAAAGGCACATTTAGCTGCTCTGCTAACTTTACCACACCTTCTTGACCGAAAATGAAATACTTTTTTTCAGGTAATTCAGGAGGATTAAAATATGCCATGTTTTCTATCATACCTAACACAGGAATATTTATGTTGGGCATTTGAAACATTGCTACTCCTTTTTTTGCATCAGCTAAAGCAACTGGTTGAGGAGTACTAACAATAACAACTCCATCAAGTGGAATTGATTGTACAATAGTTAAGTGAATATCTCCTGTTCCAGGAGGTAGATCTATAAATAAGTAGTCTAAACTTCCCCAGTAAGCATCCGTAAACATTTGGGTTAATGCCTTTGATGCCATAGGCCCTCGCCAAACAACCGCTTGATTAACATCAGAGAAAAAACCAATAGATAAAATCTTTACCCCATAACTTTCTACAGGAATCATGAAATTGTTCCCTTCTATTGGCTGAAGTTTTGGCTTTTCGTGCATCACATCAAACATGATAGGTGCCGAAGGCCCATAAATATCAGCATCTACCAACCCTACTTTTTTGCCAAGCTTAGCCATACCTGCGGCAAGGTTAGCTGTAACAGTAGATTTTCCCACTCCCCCTTTACCTGATGCCACAGCAATTATTTTTTTCACTCCGGGTAGTACTTTTCTTTGGTTTGATGGACGTTCAGCTTCTTTTGGCAAAGCCTCAACTTTAATTTCTGGGGAAATATCTTTAGCTACCTTACTTTGCAAATGGTGGGTACATGCATCGATTATTCGCTTTCTATTGTGCATCGCAGGGTTATTCACCTTTAAGTTAAAGCTTACAACATTGCCATCTATTTGAATATTTGAAACCAGACCAAGTGTAACTACATCCTTTTTTAAATTAGGCTCTATTACATAAGACAAGGCATCTAATATTTGCTTTTTTGTAATTTCCATATTACTCTATCATTAATTCAATTGATGGGTCCCAAAAGATTTTTTCAAAATTTTGAATTTGGTCATCTTTTATCTCAATTCCTTCACTTTCCAGTAACAATTGCATCTCCATTGGGTTCGAAAAGAAATTTTTTCCCGTTAAAACACCGTTTCTATTTACCACTCTTTGGGCGGGCATCTTTGGAGTAACATTGTGTGAGGCATTCATAGCCCACCCCACCATTCTACTTGAGCGAGCCGAGCCTAAATATTTTGCAATTGCTCCATAGGAGGTAACTCTACCTTTTGGAATTAATCTAACCACTTGCCAAACCATTTCAAAAAAATCGCCTTCTTTTTGCATTAGTTAATTTTAAAAGAAACGTATTTAATGGTATGGCCTTTTGCTGAGAAAATTCCTTCGTAATGCGTTTTTACTGTATAGAGGTGGTCTAGCTCTTCAGGAATTTCATTTTGTTGGTTATAAATATTCTCGAATTTATTAATCATTCGATAGTTACGCTCCTTGATTTGAGCTAAGGTGTAGTCAAAAAACGAGTCTGCATCTGTCTTTAAATTAACTAAACCATATGGCTCCAAAAACTTCTTATACCTATCGATAAAAATTGGTGCTGTTAACCTTTTTCGCTCTCTACTTTCTTGAGGCTGAGGGTCGGGAAATGTTATCCAAATTTCCGATATCTCGCTCTCAGCAAAGAACTTATCTATAAAATCAATTCTAGTTCTTAAGAATCCAACATTTTTTACATTTTCCGCTAAGGCTTGATGAGCTCCATACCAAATTCTGGCCCCTTTAATATCAACACCTAAAAAATTTTTATTGGGATACTTTTTTGCCATATTCACGGCATATTCTCCTTTTCCACAAGCCAACTCTAAAACAATAGGATTACTATTTCTAAAAAAATCAATTCCCCACTTGCCTTTAAGCTTAAACTCTGTTTCCCAAAATTCATCCATGTTAGGTTGAACTACATTTGGAAAACCCTCCATTTCCTTGAATCTAATGAGTTTTTTCTTTGCCATAAGAGCCGGCGAAATTAGTTAAGTTTGAGGTAAAGATTTAAAATCGGAAATAGAGTTTTAATATCACCTCTTGATTGGGGATTAGGCCATGCAAGTAGATGCATTCCGATAATTGAACACCTCTGTAAAAACAATTTTGAGGTTTTTATTGCAGGTTCAGGAATTTCAGGGAGTTGGCTCAAAAAAAGGTATCCTAATTTAGGATACTTCGAAACTTCTTCACCAGATGTAAAATATGGCAATTATGCCCCAATAATTACGGTAAGTAGCCAAATCCCAAAATTCATTAATGTTGTTAGAAAAGAACATGAAGAAGCCTTAAAGATTACAAAAGCGCTTAAACCTGATTTAATTATTTCTGATAATAGGTATGGTTTTTATTCCCCCAGAATAAAAAGTGTAATTATTACCCATCAATTAAAACCAAGATTTCCAATATTAAATGGGTTATTCAGCAGAAAAATTGAAGATTGGCTGCTAAATTTTGAGGAAATATGGATACCTGACCATCCCGATATTCAACTTTCAGGAAAACTCTCTCAAACCTCTATAAGAACGAAAAGTAAATCAAAATTCATTGGCTTCTTAACTCACTTTGCTCGCTTAAAAAGTAACATAAAACCCAAAGATTTTGATGGTTTTATGGTTTTGCTTTCAGGTCCTGAAAATCAACGGTCAAAATTCCATGAGGGCATAATTAATAGCCCATATTTTAATACTAAGAATTTGCTTATTTACGGTAACAACTATTCAGTTTCAAATTTACCCAACCATACTGAGAATGGAGTAGTTGATGGAATTGAAATAGGAAAAAGCTTCAATAAAAAAAACATAGTAATTGCCAGAAGTGGATATTCTTCTATTATGGATTTAGCCTACCTTGGAGCCAAGGCAATTTACATTCCAACCCCGGGATTAAGCGAGCAAGTGTATCTGGCAAAGCATTTAGCCTCACACTTTAACCAAATAACCATTAAACAAGAGGATTTAAAAAAAGAAAGGCCTGATATTTTTAAAAATATCAAGCCTTTGAATATTGACAAAAAGTATTTTGAGTTTTTTAAATCAATTATTTAGACCAACATCATTACCGGGTTTTCTAAATAATTTTTTAAGGTTAACAGGAACTCAGAGCCTGTTGCTCCATCTACCACCCTATGATCGCAAGATAAAGTTACCTTCATGGTATTTCCTGGCACTATAGCTCCATCTTTAACCACCGGTTTTTGCTTTATTCCTCCAACTGCTAAAATACAAGCATCTGGGGGGTTAATAATTGCAGTAAACTCTTCAATTCCGTACATACCAAGATTTGAAATAGTAAAGGTATTACCTTCCCAATCTTGAGGTTGTAATTTTTTGTTTCTTGCTTTTTCTGCATAGTCTTTTACTTCAGCACCAATTTGTGAAAGACCTTTAGAATCTGCAAATCTCACAACAGGAACTAATAAACCATCGGGTACTGCAACAGCAACACCAATATGCACGTGGTTATTTGTTCTTATTTTATCTCCTAACCAAGAAGAATTAACAGCAGGGTGCTTTTTTAATGCCATAGCAGTGGCCTTAACTACCATATCGTTAAAAGATACTTTAACATCGCCTGTTGCATTAATTGATTTTCTTGCTGCTATAGCATTATCCATGTCAATTTCCATGGTAAGGTAAAAATGAGGCGCAGAAAACTTACTTTCAGCCAGTCTATTGGCAATTACTTTCCTCATTTGAGATACCGGCTGCTCCGTAAATGATTCTTGACCTGCAATGGCAGAAGCAGATACAGCAGAAGGAACGTAATTATCAATATCTCTTTTTACGATTCTACCGCCATCACCTGAGCCATTTACAGTATTTATATCAATTCCCTTTTCTTTTGCGAGGGCTTTAGCTAATGGGGAGGCTTTTACCCTTCCATTTGATGAATCAGGTGAAGTTGTTACAGGAGTTTGATTATTTGCAGGGGCGGCTGCTTTTGGCGGTTCCGGTTTTGCAACTTCCGCAGTTTTTACAGCCTCTTCTTTTGGGGCTTCGGTAGTTGGTTCATTTTGTGCAGGAGCACCTGCTTCTTCCGCTTTTAATATTGCTGAAACATCTTCGCCTGCTTCTCCTAAAATAGCCAAAATTGAATCTACCGGGGCAGCTTTTCCTTTTTCTACACCAATATGAAGCAACACCCCATCCTGAAATGATTCAAACTCCATTGTGGCCTTATCGGTTTCTATTTCAGCCAATAAGTCTCCTGATTCTACTTTATCTCCTATGTTCTTGTGCCATTCTGCAACAACACCTTCTTCCATGGTGTCGCTTAACTTTGGCATTCTTACAACTTCAGCCATTTCTATATTATGGTTTAATTTAGTCTAAAATAAAAGGATAATCCTCTTGCATGTAAACATCTTTATAAAGTTCAGATGCATCGGGTAGAGGCGATTCTTCCGCAAACTTAACAGACTCTTCAACCTGTTGTTTAACTTTTTTTCCGATTGCCTCCAATTCTGCTTCAGTAGCATATTTTTTGGTTCTAATTACATCCAAAACATTAGCTATTGGATCTTGGTCTTTATATTTTGCTACTTCTTCTTTGGTTCTATACTTCTGAGGATCACTCATAGAGTGGCCTTTATATCTGTAAGTTCTTATATCTAACAAGGTTGGACCATCACCTTTTCTAGCTCTTGCAGTAGCTTTTTCCATTGCTATATGAACATCCTCGCACTTCATTCCATTTACTACTTCTGAAGGCATTCCGTAAGATAAACCCAAAGTAGATAAGTCCGTCATATTGGTTGTTCTTTCAACCGAAGTACCCATTGCATAATTGTTATTTTCAATAACAAAAACTACGGGCAACTTCCAATTCATCGCCATGTTAAAGGTTTCGTGTAAAGCACCCTGTCTTACAGCGCCATCGCCCATAGAACAAATTACAGCGTTTCCGGTTTTATTATACTTTTCAGCAAATGCAACTCCGGCACCCATAGGAATTTGAGCGCCAACAATTCCATGTCCTCCCATAAAGTTACGCTCCTTATCGAACATATGCATAGAACCTCCCTTGCCCTTTGAGCAACCTGTTGCTTTGCCATAAAGCTCTGCCA
Organism: Crocinitomicaceae bacterium; assembly: GCA_018623405.1. Taxonomy (GTDB): domain Bacteria; phylum Bacteroidota; class Bacteroidia; order Flavobacteriales_G; family Salibacteraceae; genus JAAZVO01. Next base: position 2,175 of record JAAZVO010000050.1, on the reverse strand, counting down.
TAACATATTTTGGGTCCATACCTAGGCCTAGCGGGTGAGCATGATCTCTATAAGCAGTCATGTGCTTATCATCTTTTTTTGTTGCAGTTACAGTTCCTGCAACTACAGCTTCTTGACCTATGTAAAGGTGACAAAAACCGCCAAACTTTTGCATAGTGTATAATTGCCCTGCTTTCTCTTCAAACTTCCTCATCAACAGCATAGACTCATACCAAAACATATAAGTCTTTTTGTCGAATTTCTCTTTTGTTTTTGTAGTTAATCTTCTTTTTGCCATAAGTTGACTTATTTATAAAGGAAGGCAAAATTAAGATAAATCGTTATTGAAAAAAACGAAATTGGAAATAGCTATTTTCTTGCTATTGCAGAAGATGAAAAGAAATAAGGTAAAAGGTTTTGAACAGAGGCAGATTCATAAACCTCCATCTTTTGATTTACCATTAATAGCCTAATAGGTTCTTGATCATTTTGTTCATATTCGATTAAGGCTTGCCTGCAACTTCCGCAAGGAGAAACAATGCCCTCTGTAGAAACATCATTTCCTACAGCAACAATGGCAATGGTATTTATTTTTTTATCTGGATGAAGGGCCTTTGCATAAAAGGCTACTACTCGTTCAGCACATAAACCGCTTGGAAACGCAACGTTTTCTTGGTTGCTGCCAGTAAGTTCTAATCCGTCTGATAATCGCACTGCTGCTCCCACAAAAAAGTTACTGTAGGGAGCGTATGCCTTTTCAGATGCTGCAAATGCTTTTTTTATGAGTTCTTTATCTGCCTCATTCAAATCATCTATTGCAGGATAGAACTTTAATTCAGATGTTATTTTTAAACTGTCCATTATTCTTTTACCAATGATGCTACCGCATGAGCTTGAACCCCTAACTCATTTCCTACAAAACCTAGCATTTCTGATGTGGTAGCTTTTATTGCCAAGGCATCAACTTCAACTTTTAAAAGTGGCAGCAATGCTTCTTTCATTTTTTCGATGTGGGGGTTTATTTTTGGTTTTTCTAAAACCAAGGTAGCATCTACATTATTTACCTTCCATCCATCTTCTTCCACAATTTTAATTACATGCTCAAGTAGAATTTTACTATCTGCATCTTTAAACTCATTTGAAGTGTTTGGAAAATAATATCCGATATCTTTTTTACCTGCTGCACCCAAAATAGCATCGCAAATGGCATGCAGTAAAACGTCTGCATCACTGTGCCCTAATGCTCCTTTTTCATGAGGAATTTCAATACCACCTAAAATTAGTTTTCTACCCTCCACCAATTGGTGAACGTCATAACCTAATCCTACTCTAAATTGCATGTTATTAGTTAAGCTCTTCTCCTTCGTTTTGTGCTTTAAAGGCATCAAAATCGAAAGTTAGGGTAAACCTCAAGGTATTTTGAAGAGGAGAATTTTGAACGATGTTCTGAGAGTTGAAATAAGCAGGAACTAAATAAGTAAAATCTAGTCCAAATACGTTGTAACGCAACCCTGCTCCTATTGTAAAGTACTTTCTATTTCCTTTGGTAATGTGTTCTGTAAAATAACCTGCTCTTACTGCAAATTGATCATCGTACCAATATTCTATACCCAAGCCAAGGGTAAATTCTCTCATTTCCTCTCTAAATACACTTCCTCCTTCAATTTGATAAGTTCCATCAGGATTTGTTAATGGATCGCCATTATCATCTCTTAGAATTACCCCCGGTGCATCAGAAAAAGAACCAAAAATACCATTAGCAACAGCTCTGTCAGGGTCACTACCTGCTCCAATCACAAAATTTCCATCAGGCCCAATTTCAATGTTATTGTTTGAATCTCTCAAATAAATTGGAGGAGTTGGAACTAAAAGTTTGTTTACATCAAATGAAAATGAGAGTTTGTTGTAATCATCTAAATCTACTGTTGCGCGAGAGCCTAATCTTAGATTAATAGGAATAAAATCCCTTTTTGCCGTATTTGAATATGCCATTTTAGCACCCACGTTTGATATATTAAATCCATATGCAAATGTTAAGTCCTTATCACCTGCTTTTAAGTCGTCGTTTTCATAATATCCTGAAAGATCGAAAGCAACTGATTGACCCGGTTTTGTATCTGCTCCTAAAACATTCACACCACCGGTTAAATTTGAATATACGTACCTCAAGGCAACACCACCAGAGAAACGCTCAGC
>JAAZVO010000276.1 GCA_018623405.1 Crocinitomicaceae bacterium | reverse complement strand
TTCCCATAGAAATCCATGTTCTTGTGTCTAGTGGATTAATAACATCATCAACCCAAAGTCTGCTAGCGGCGTAATACGGAGACATTTGATCGTTGTACCTTTTGGTCATAGTTTCCAAAATCTCCTTCTCTTTTTCTGGGGTAATAGTTTCTCCTTTGGCTTTTAGGGTTGCTACCTCTATTTGAAGCAACACTTTTGCAGCTTGGGCTCCTCCCATAACTGCAATCTGCGCGCTTGGCCATGCCGCTATTAATCTGGGGTCGTAAGCTTTTCCGCACATGGCATAATTTCCGGCCCCGTATGAATTACCAATAACAATAGTGAGTTTTGGAACCACAGAGTTGCTCATGGCATTTACCAATTTAGCTCCATCTTTTATTATTCCGCCGTGCTCGCTTCTTGTACCAACCATAAACCCGGTTACATCTTGCAGAAATACCAATGGAATTTTCTTTTGGTTACAATTCATAATAAAGCGGGCTGCTTTATCTGCAGAGTCTGAATAGATAACGCCTCCAAATTGCATTTCAGAAGCTTGTCCTCCACCTTTTTTGGCTTTGCTTACCAACCTTTGGTTTGCTACAATACCTACGCTCCAACCATCAATTCTCGCTAAGCCTGTTACAATGGTTTTGCCATATAACGTCTTGTATTCTTCGAATTCAGAGTTATCTACAAGTCTTTTTATTATTTCTCTAACATCATAAGGGTCACTTCTTTTTTCAGGTAAAATGCCAAAAATTTCTTGTTCGTCTTCTTTTGGCGGAGCTGGTTTTGCACGATTGAATCCTGCTTTATCGTAGTCTCCAACTTTGTCAATAATATTTTGAATACGGGTTAAGCAATCTTTATCATCAACACATTTATAATCTGTAACTCCAGATATTTCGCAATGCGTTGATGCACCACCTAGCGTTTCGTTATCGGTATCTTCTCCAATAGCCGCTTTCACCAAATAAGACCCTGCTAGAAATATACTTCCGGTTTTATCTACAATCATTGCCTCATCACTCATAATTGGTAAGTAGGCTCCTCCGGCAACGCAACTACCCATAATTGCTGCAATTTGAATAATAACCTTAGAAGACATTATTGCATTGTTTCTAAATATTCTTCCGAAGTGTTCTTTGTCCGGAAAAACATCCGCTTGCAAGGGCAAGAAAACACCTGCACTATCAACAAGGTAAATTATGGGTAAGTTATTTTCAATTGATATTTCTTGTGCCCTTAAATTCTTTTTGGCTGTAATTGGAAACCAAGCCCCCGCCTTTACTGTGGCATCGTTGGCAACTACAATACATTGCTTGCCCTTTACATAACCAATCTTAACCACTACTCCCCCACTTGGGCAACCTCCGTAATCCTCATACATACCTTCTCCTACAAAGGTGCCTATCTCAATTTGAGGTTTATCCTTATCTAACAAAAACTCGATGCGCTCGCGGGCAGTCATTTTGTTCTGACTGTGCAGTTTTTCAATTTTTTTCTTTCCACCTCCTAAAGAAACTTTTGCGAATTTTCTGTTTCTATTAGAAAGTAGCAACTTGTTGGCATCTTCGTTCTTGTTAAAACTAAGTTGTGATTTGCTAGTGGGCATGCGGTAAATTTTAAGTTTCAAATATAACGGCTATCAGTTGGTTTTTAGATTAAAGAAATAATTCTTCAACTTCAATGAACCATCTTTACTTTAGCAGGTTTTAATACGAAATAAGAAAATGACCTTCTCTACCGGACAAATCATTTTTGCAATTTGCTTTATCCTTGTTTTTATTGCTTTTCAAGGATACAATTACTTTAAAGATAAAAACGTGCGCAGCCGCCACTACAAAGGGGTGTATTGGGTGTTTATTTTAATAGCCGGAGTTTTTGCCTTTTATTTTGTTTTGGTTAAATTGCTTTCCTAAAATCGAAAAGCAAAACATCTGAGAAATTTACTACTTGTAATTTGTGTTTTTATTGGGGGATGCACTAATAAAAGCCCTGAAGAAAATAAAGAACCGCAAAAGGTAAAAGATTGGGAAGGTATTGTTGAGTCGGGCAAATTAGTTGCTTTAGTTGATAATAGCACAACCTCCTATTTTATTTACCGTGGGCAACCTTTGGGTTTTGAGTATGAATTGCTTAAGTGGTTTGCCAAAGAGCACCAACTTACTTTAGAGATAAAATTGGTGGAAGACATGGATTCTGTTTTCTCTGCATTAAACAATTATGAAGGGGATATAATTGCTGCAAACCTTACTGTTACCAAAGCAAGAAAAGAGTTTGTTGACTTTGCCGAGCCACACCTTACCACTAAACAAGTATTAGTGCAAAGATTACCCAACGAGTTTTGGAAACTTACCTACCAACAAATTCAAGAAAGTTTAATAAAAGAACCTTTAGACCTTGAAAACGAAACCGTTGTGGTAAGGCGAAACTCATCTTTTTACGACCGACTAAAAAGTTTGAGCGATGAAATAGGTGGGGAAATAAATATAGAGCCTGCAGAAGGAAATTTACAAACTGAAGACCTAATTGCTTTAGTGGCAGATGGCACTCTAAAATTTACAATAGCAGATGAAAACATTGCCAAAATAAATAAGAAGTTTCACCCAAACATTGATATTAATACGCCTATAAGCTTTGAGCAAAAAATAGCTTGGGCAATTCGCAAAGGTGAACCTGTTTTTTTAGACACCCTAAACCATTGGATTGAAAACGCGAAAAGAACCAATGATTACCATACCATTTACACCAAATATTTTAGGGCAAGAACCGTTTTTGCAGGAAAAGTTCAAAGTAATTTCAATTCCAAAAATGGGAACCTCTCTGTTTTTGATGAAATCATAAAAGAAAATGCTGATAAAATAGGTTGGGATTGGCGTTTAATTGCCTCAATGATTTTTCAAGAATCGCAATTTGATACATCTGCAGAAAGTTGGATTGGCGCTCAAGGCCTGATGCAATTATTGCCTGAAACAGCCATGGAGTTTGGCGAGGGAGATCTTAGCGACCCAAGTTTTAATATTTATGCAGGTTGCCAATACCTAAAAAAACTAGATGACTATTGGAGTGCAAAAATTGAAGACTCTACAGAACGAAAAAAGTTTGTACTTGCTTCTTATAATGTTGGCTTAGGCCATGTTTTAGATGCTGAAAGGCTTGCCATAAAATATAATAAGCAATCAAAAGTTTGGGATGACAGTGTTGAAGAAATGCTTTTGAAAAAAGCCAAAAAAGAATTATATACCGATCCTGAATCTAAATACGGTTATTGCAGAGGAAGTGAGCCTGTAAACTACGTAAAACAAGTGATGGAAAGATATCATCACTACCAAAACCTAATTCCTTTGTAAATTCCCAAATTTGGAATTTTGTTTCCCATCACGGGAATAATCATTTCATCTTAATTTTTTAAACACCTCATTAACAGCGCCTTAAAGCATGCTTTTGTTTTGGAATGGCATTGGTTTATTAAATATCAAACACACGGAAAATGAAAATAATTCAAAAAATATTAAGCATCGCAGTTTTAGCCTTACTTCCTTTAATAAGCACGGCTAAAGCAGATGTAGTTAAGTTTAAAACCATTATTACTAACCAATACGATGTTTTAAGTGAGGCG
>JAAZVO010000275.1 GCA_018623405.1 Crocinitomicaceae bacterium | reverse complement strand
TGTTCTGCATTAGCAGGTTTTATGGGTATGAGAGTAGCTACTAAAGCCAACGTTAGAACAACTCAAGCTGCTAGAACATCTTTAGGTGAAGCACTTAACGTTGCTTTTACAGGAGGTTCTGTAATGGGAATGGGTGTTGTTGGTTTAGGAGTTTTAGGATTAAGTATTCTTTTCTTAGTTTATCATCAATTTTTTGGAGTTGATTGGTCCTTAGCTAAAGTACTAAACGTATTAGCAGGTTTCTCTTTAGGTGCATCTTCAATCGCTCTTTTTGCGCGTGTTGGTGGTGGTATTTACACAAAAGCTGCAGACGTTGGTGCTGACCTTGTAGGAAAGGTTGAAGCTGGTATTCCTGAAGACCACCCATTAAACCCTGCTACCATTGCAGATAACGTTGGAGACAATGTTGGAGATGTTGCCGGTATGGGTGCTGACCTTTTTGAATCTTATGTAGGTTCAATTATTGGTACTATGGTGTTAGGAGCTGCTTTTGTTGCCTTACCAGAATTTGGAAGTCAATTTAATGGTTTAGGCGCTGTTTTGCTTCCAATGGTTTTAGCCGGAGTTGGTATTGTAGTTTCCATCTTAGGAACTTTCTTCGTTAAGGTAAAAGAAGGAGGTAGCCCTCATAAAGCATTAAATATTGGTGAGTTTGGTTCATCAATCGTGATGGTGATAGTTTCTTATTTTATTATTGATATGTTATTACCTGCTCAATGGATTGGTGAAAATCCTTTAACCGGAGCAAGAACTGAATATACTTCATTGGGTGTATTCTTGGCTACAATTGCTGGTTTAGTTGCTGGTTTAGGCATCGGTAAAATCACTGAATATTATACAGGAACAGGAACAAAACCGGTTCAATCCATCGTAAATCAATCAGTAACCGGTTCTGCTACTAATATTATTGCAGGTTTAGGTGTTGGTATGATGAGTACTGCAATTCCAATTATTTTAATTGCCGCTGCTATCTTAATCGCCTTCAAATTTGCAGGTCTTTACGGTATTGCAATTGCCGCTGTAGGGATGCTTGCAAACACAGGTATTCAATTAGCTGTTGATGCTTACGGTCCTATTTCTGATAATGCAGGTGGAATTGCTGAAATGAGCGAATTACCTAAAGAAGTAAGAGGTAGAACTGATAAATTAGATGCTGTTGGAAATACAACTGCCGCTATTGGTAAAGGTTTTGCTATCGGCTCTGCTGCTTTAACAGCGTTGGCTCTTTTTGCTGCTTTTATGCAACAAGCAAATATTTCCGGAATTGATATTTCTAAGCCAACCATTATGGCAGGATTATTTTTAGGAGGTATGCTTCCATTTGTATTTTCTGCTATGGCTATGAATGCTGTTGGTAGAGCTGCAATGAGTATGATTCAGGAAGTAAGAAGACAGTTTAGAGATCTTCCTGCATTAAAAGCTGCTTTAGAGGTAATGCGTAAAAATGATGGCAAAGAGCAAAGTGAATGGTCAAAAGAAGACCAAGCTACATTTGCTGCTGCTGATGGCGTTGCTGAATACGATAAATGTGTGGCTATTTCAACACAGGCTTCTATCAAAGAAATGATTGTACCTGGTTTATTAGCAGTTTTAGCTCCTGTATTAATTGGTTTTGTAGGAGGTGCTGAAATGTTAGGTGGTTTACTAGCCGGTGTTACCGTTTCTGGTGTGTTAATGGCTATTTTCCAATCTAACGCAGGTGGTGCTTGGGATAACGCTAAAAAAATGTTTGAAGAAGGCGCTGAAATTAATGGTGAGAAGCACTACAAAGGTTCAGATGCTCATAAGGCTGCTGTTGTAGGAGATACCGTTGGAGATCCTTTTAAAGATACTTCAGGTCCATCACTAAACATCTTATTAAAATTAATGAGTGTTGTTGCTTTGGTAATTGCTCCTTCAATAGCGTTAGATACAAATGCAACAATGGGAGAGGCTCCTAAAGCTAAAGTTGAAATGGTTAACCAAGAAGTAGCTATTGAAGAAAATGCTGCCACCTTTCAAGCTGAGACTGAAGAACCAACAACCGCTGCTGAAAACAAAATAGATAATGCTACAGTAAATACTGAAGAATCAGCTGAGATTGAAACTGCTGAAGAAAAAGTAGAGTAGTTTAAATAAAACGAGACAATAAAAAACCCCACGAGAAATCGTGGGGTTTTTTTATGCTAAATATTTTATAGTTTTTAAAACAAGCCGTGTAATTCAGCATCTATCTTGCTTATAATTTTACCCAAATCTTCTTGCTTATCTCTAAAGTTGTTATCATCTACATTAATGATTAAAAGCTTGCCTTTATCATAGGTAGAAATCCAAGCTTCATAGCGCTCGTTTAACCTTTTTAAATAATCTAATCTAATAGCTTCTTCGTATTCTCTTCCTCTATTTTGTATTTGATGTACCAAGGTAGGAACACTTGCCCTTAAATAGATTAACAGGTCTGGAGCTTGAATAAAGCGCTCCATTAAATTAAAAAGTGAAAAATAGTTTTCAAAATCACGGGTTGTCATCAAACCCATTGCATGAAGGTTTGGAGCAAAAATGTAGGCATCTTCATAAATTGTTCTATCTTGAATTACAGACTTGTCTCCATCTCTAATTTCAAGAATTTGGTTAAACCTACTATTTAAGAAATAAATTTGAAGGTTAAAGCTCCAACGCTGCATATCGCGGTAGAAATCATTTAAATAAGGGTTATCATCTACATCTTCGAAATGGGCCTCCCATTTATAATGTTTAGCTAGTAACTCTGTAAGTGTGGTTTTTCCGGAACCTATATTTCCGGCAATAGCAATATGCATAGTAAAAAATTTGGTAGGCTAAAGTAATAATTTCGCTTGTGAAAAGGGGGTATAAGCAAGCTTAATTTTAACGAAATATCAACAAAATTAGGCTATTCAAACAGGTAATGATACAATCCTGTAGTATGTAATATCCAAATTTTATTTCCGCTTAAATAAACATTTAATGGGTTTGAGATTGGTAAAGGAAGTTTAGTTTCAACTAACCCTACTTGATCATAAAGAATAACTTCATTTTTTGCGGGATAGTAAATTAGGTTGTTACTAATCTTGAACTTTTCAAGCCCGAGAATTGGAAGTTTTTTGGCGAAGTTTCCATAAACATCAAACACAAAAATGCCATAGTTTTTATCATATAGGTAGAGCTTGTTATACTTCTCCATCATGAAAATTGGGTTAATTTCTATCCCTAATAATTGGTTGAGGTTAATGACTTTGGCCGTTTCTTCTCCATTTCTATCTAACCTAGTGATACTTATATCTACCTGATCAAAAATCCATAGCCCGTTCATGTATGAAGCACAAACCAAAGTAGCTTGGGGAAACCCAATTTGCTCTAATGAAATTTTTTCTGTTCTTGGGTAAAGTCTATTGTCTAAAAAAATTATTTGAGAAAGGTTTTGGTAAAAAACTAATGGCTTTAAAGAGCTTGAAATATCTAAATATGAAATTTTGCCTAGTTGCTTGTTACTGTAGCGGTTTAATTCTTCTCCTTTTTGATTTATTTGAATTATTTCTTCATTGTTAGTTATGTAGAGGTTTCCAACTTGATCTGCCTCAATATTTTGACCTTTATATGGGAAAAAG
>JAAZVO010000274.1 GCA_018623405.1 Crocinitomicaceae bacterium | reverse complement strand
TACAACATCCTAAAGCCCAAAACAATAAAAATAAATCCTAACATCCTATTTACAAGATGCACTACTTTATCGTTCATGATTTTGCCTAGAGCATTTGCCCCGTAAGCCTTAGCAACATCTGCCATCAGCACTGTACCTAACAAAACAGAAATAAATGTGATGTATTCACCATTCGTAAAATCTCGCTTTAGCGAAATACCACCTAAAACGGCAATCCAAACCATAAAACTAAATGGGTTTACGATGTTTATTCCAAACCCTCTAAGGGTATATTGATAAGGTCGCAAGTCTTTAACCCTGCCTGTGCTTGAGCGGCCTTTAGGTTTAAGAATTGAGTAAATTCCTAACCCAACAATAATAAAGCCTGCAATAAGGCTAAAACTTTCTTTAAAAAGCAAACTTTCAAAAACGTTTGATAAACCAAATAAGATCAATAAAATCATAGTTAGGTCAGAGAAGATAATACCTAAAGCAAAAAATGCCGCAGGCACAAATCCTTTTTGTATTCCTACCTTAATGAGGTAGAAAAAAGAAGGCCCAACAAAGAGCATTAAAAATAATCCTAGTAAAAATGCTTGAAAAGCAACGTGCATTAATCGTCCATTTTTAGCATGGCAGGTTTTACATATTTGTTACCTAACCATTTAAAAAGCAAATAAGGCCATTTTCTGTAAAAAGCCATGCCCTTTAAATACACTAAATTGTATTCGAAGATGGGTTTTCCACCTCTTTGTTTTTTAAATTTTCCTGCACCTGAGCTCATGTTGAAGTCTAAATTTTTTTCTATAGCCAATTGAGTCATTCTAATGTTCATAAAACGGTATAAATTCCAATCTTTTGGCTTTTTTTGGTCATAACCAATAAAAGGCGTGGTTAACTCATTTTGATTCGTGTGAATGGCTTGTGCTGCCAATAGTTGATTTTCTTTAAAAAGTAAATCAAAAGGGAGTATTTTGCTTTCGTGAGCAGCTTTAATAAATCGTTCGGTGTATTGAGGGTTAAATAAGCTGTATTTTTCGAGGTATAGGTCTTTATAGAATTTAACAATGGTTCTCCTTTGCTCTTCTAGTAGTTTTTCAGGTTTTATCCAAGTAAAGCCTTCTGCTTTTTGCCACCTTTTCAAATCTTGTTGGTAGGGTCGTTTCTTTTTGAAATCTTCATCGTCATGAGCAATAAAATACAATAACCTACCAGGAATTGTTTTAAATCCACTTTGTTTTAAGCGGTGGAGTAGAGGCAATGAGCGATTTGCAGCAATTCCTTTAAACACTATTGCCCTATTTGGATAATGTTTTTTGAGGGTTTTTATGGCCTCTTCAATACCACTAGGAATTTTACCTTGAGGCAAATTGGTAGAAAGAAAAAAAGTATTCAGAAAAATACATTTATCAAAACCTGTTGCTCTAGAGAATACGCGCAGAATTTCAAATACAATTGGGGCGATAATTCTGAGTTGTTTTTTGTATTTAGGATTGCTAATTATTTCATCCTCAGCATAATCTATATACTGTGAAATGTTTGATGCTACATAGGCAGTTTTCTTTCTTTTATAGTTACCTAATGTAAAGGGCAGCAAATAACCTTCAAAAGCCAACAAACCAACCTCGCCATAAAGGTTTTCAATATGATTAGAAACTCCATCTAAAATAATAGGAGAGAAGTACTGCCTAAATTGTTCTCCTAAATAATACTTTTCCCACTTTAGTTTGTATAGGTTGGCTTGGGTAAAAATCTTAGCACTCATACAAGATGGCGTAATTGGCTTTGGGTTTTTAAAATTTTGTTAAAGTACCCTAGCTATGTTACACCCAAAATACCTTTAAATGAAAAGTATGTTAAGCCCTATTGAATTTTAATTCGATATAAATAAGACCTTTTGTCTTTTGGGTTTGTTCCCCGTTGTATGGCGTTGGGGTTTTTCTGGTTAATTTGAGTAATGTATTTGCTTCTAATGGTTTTTGCAGAATCTACAGACTTATAATCAATGCCCAAAGCCTTATCTAAAGTTTCGCGCGTAATTTCTGTACCGAAGAAAGGCTCTAATTTTAAGAGTAGTTCATCTGTGTAAACAGTTTGCGCTTGTTTTTTACCTTTTTGCCTCCAATATAAAAATGGCATAATCAATAAACCCCAGCTAAAAACCCATAAGTAATTTCTACCTTCTTCCTTTGGTTCAAATGGATAAAAGTTAAAAATTTTTTTGGTGTCACTTAGTTTTACCGTATTTAGGTCCTTTTTTATTAAAGTAGTATTTTTTCTAAAAAAATAGCAAATGGTGTCTCCTTTTAAGCGAGGTTGAAAAGGGTAGTTGAGTCTAATTGTACTGAGATGAGGAAAATCTCCCTCAACACCTGTTTTTTTATTGAATACCTTCAGTTGATTCTCATAAATAAAAAGTGCATAGTTTTCAGACTCATCAATAACAGACTTTACCTCCATAACTTCTTCTAATTCGTGATTGAGATCACTTAGATTGGCAATTTCATAAAACTGAAGTTCATTCAAATCTACCTTGCCAAATTTTACCACATTTCCATTTTCTTTTTTGGGTTGCTTATAAAAGCAATAGAATTCATCTTCAAAATACCAACCCCATAAAAACTTAGATTTTACTATGGGCAAGTTTTTAACCTTTTGATAGTTCCATTCAACATCTTCTAGGTTAAATTGCATTAACTCAAAAAACTCATTGTAAAACCCTGAGCCTCCAAAACAATATAGGTTATTGTTCCAGTAAAAAAATTGGCTTCCAAAGTTGGTGCCGTGATATATACACTCGTCTAGCCGATTTAAAGTGTAGTTTCCTTCAATATTTTTTATTGAAAATAAATGATTAGTTCCGGGAGGGTTAAAATATGCGATGGTATCCAACCAAATAAAGTTTGATTTAAATGCAGGATGTTCTGCATTTATTAACAATGGATTTTCGATAAGTGATTTCATCTTTTGATGAAATTGTGTGGTATCTAGTACCTCAATAGGTTCACTTTTAGTAAACAAAAAGGTAAACAAAAAAAAGAATACGCTTAAAACCGACTTTTTCATAAAAGGTAAATTAAATAAAAACCCATATGCTTCCTACATTAATTAAGTGAAGTTACGTAAATTTTGATTTTGTTTTACGTGTATTATCTTAAAATTCTTTAGCTCCATTCCCTAATTCTTGATTTTTGATGTAGTGCGTGAAGTGCCCAGTAATGTGTTGTGCTTTAACGCAAATCTTTTGTTAAAAATTATTGAATCTAAAAATTAAAGAAAACATGATGATCACCAAAAATTATTGTTGTGAAATAGCATATCGGTGTCCATTAATTCAAAAATTTTCCAATTAAATCTCTAAGTCTATCGTTAACCAAAATTTCAATTATGAAAAAAACAATTACAAAAGCAACGTTATCGTTCATTAGTGCTACACTTTTGTTTGTGGGAAGTGCCTTCGCACAGCTTTCGGGTGTTTACACTATCGACCCCAACGGATCAGGTACAACAAACTACGCCAGTTTTGGTGCAGCAACTGCAGCACTAACAACTAATGGAGTTTCCGGTCCGGTAACTTTTTATGTGAAAGAAGGAACTTACACAGAGCAAGTTACTTTGGGGAATTACACCGGTGCATC
>JAAZVO010000049.1 GCA_018623405.1 Crocinitomicaceae bacterium | reverse complement strand
TGTTCAATTAATAAACCAAAGGAATAATTATTTTCAAAAAATTACCCCTTTGCTCCGATTTTTCAGTTTAACCGTTTTTATTCTAATTGTTTCTTGTGTTTTTGGTTAGGTAATTATTTAAAATAAAATCTACCCGGAATAACACCTACGGTAAACTCATGTAGTAAAGTGCCTGATGCATTATAGCGAAATACCTTACCATTTTGCACAAAGTCTAAAGCATCACCGGCATAAATATCTCCGTTATTCGGATTTAGCCCAAAGCTGTAATAACCTTCAGAACCTTGAACAAGATTGTTTGTAGGTAATTGGTTAGCTGAGATACTCATTGTTTTGATGCCCTCTTGCATGTAATACAATTGGTCGCCATTATTATTTATGGTTAAATGACTTGCAGAAGATGCTGTTGCAAACTCGAATGTTTTCAATACCCCGAGGGTTTTTGAAAGCTCTGTTATTCCGCCCGGAGTTGAGGTCCAACTCTCACCACCACTCAGCACCCAAAGGTTTTCATCAGTATCTATCACCAAACTATTTGGGTTCGGAAAATCTATTTGAAGGCTATCTTCAATTACATCTGTTTGTTTATTGATTTTATACACCATTCGTTTTGCGGACTGTAAGCAAAAAACATGGTTGTTATCTTGCACCATCTGCTCTGTCCAACCGGAGGTTTTTATGGCTCCTGTAATCTCAAATGTTAAAGGGTTTATTATTGATATTTTATCATCAAAAAGGTCTGAAACGTAGGCTTTGGTATCTGAAATTACCTCAACAAACCTTGGAGAAGTAAATCCATCTATGGTGCCTAAATTTTCTAAAGTAAATCGGTTTACCACTTCAATTTTACCTGAGTTGTTTACCACCAAAAAAGCAAGGTCATCCCAAAAAGCAATAGATTGAAAAATATCGCCTAATTGTTGATTGTTTTTACTTTCATAAATCCCGTTATATAACTGTTGATCTTTACTTTGGTATAAAGACAAAGAACCATTTGCTGCCTGAAATCCACCTTCGCATACTATCCACACCCAATCATCTGTAAGGTTTTCTTGAAACTCATTGTAGTTAGGGGTTTCGGGGGTGTCTTTTTCGCAAGCAAAAAAGAAAAAACTAATTACCGCAATTGTATAAATTCTACTCATGGCTTTGTTATTTTATATGAAATGGTTACTGAAAAATTTCGTGGTGGCATGGGCCTATTGGCTACTACTTGATAATTGGAATTGGTTAGGTTTTGTACTAACCCGGATAAGATAAATTGATGTTTGGCAAGTAAAAAATTACCACTTATTCCTAATTGGGCAAGCCAAAAAGGTTCTAAGAAGTTGGAATGATCTGAGGTGGTATAAGTGTAACCTGTGTATTGCATTTGGGTGTACACCCTTATGTTTTTATGTTCAAAAGAAATTCCCCCTGCCCCTTGATACATTGGTGCATAAATTAACTGCTTATTTACTGAGGCATCATTGGGGCTTTTGGCTTTTTGGTTTGAAGACAAGATGTAATTGGTATTTACCCATAACTTTACTTGGCTTTTGCGTTGATGAAAAGCAAATTCTGTATGTGTTTCTAAGCCTCTGCTCCACACCTCTAGCAAGTTTTGAGGCATCCATAAACTTCCGCTTGGCAACCAAATAATCCAATTTTGAAGTACTCTTGAAAAAAGTGTGCTTTGGTGAGCGATTTTAATATTTTCTAGAATATTTAAATCATTTATACCAATGGTTAGCTCGTTGGTAAAACCTTGTTCAGGCAAAAGGTTAAGGTTTCCTCCCGGCACCCAAAACCGGTCATTTAAAGCAGGAATTCTAAATACTCGAGCATGGTTTCCTAAAAACTCTAACTTTTGGATGGGTCTATATTTAAAACCAATTCCGTAAACAAAAGGAACTGCTTTTCCATTAAAAAATGACTGCCTAAAGTTACTGTTTAAATTTAGCTTTTTGGAGAATAATGAGGTTTTATAACCTCCAAAAAACGAAGGAATTTGTTGAACTACACTTCCCATATAATTACCACTCCTGCCCTGCTCCAGGGTTTGGTTTATTCCAAAATGAAAATTATGATTGCCTTTATTCTTAGACAAATTCAACTCATTAATTAGTTTATTAGAAGTGTTTTCTGAGAAGATGTTTATGGGCTCATCTTGAAAGTAAAGGTTTTCAAAAAAATAAGCTGACCTAGCTGTTAACTCCAAACCTTTAATTTGTCCTATCAAGGAAAGATAACCTCTCACATTTTTATCTTCTTGAAAAGCAAAAGCGTTTTTTTGAGAATACGTTGGAGGAATTTCTCTTTTGGTTTGTTGCAGCCATAAACCACTTTTTACATACCAAAGCTTGCTAATTACCCTTTTGTAATTTGCAATTACAGCCCTGTTTTGCAAAGTTGCATTTGTGAGGGTATTTTCATTTTGTATTAGCGGATTGTAATATTTAAAATTATTCTCTGCAACCTGGTTTAAAATATTGATTTCAACCGCTTGTTTGTTATTTGAAGTCATCAGCTTTACGCTTTGTTGCCACCCTCCAAAACTTGAGGCGCCTAAACTGATTTCAGTAGTAAAATGTCTTTGAAGCTCTATGTCAGAAAGTAAATGTATGCTTCCTGCTACTGAGCCAGTTCCCCAAAGGTCGCCACCACCTCCATAACCCAAAGTTATTTCTGAAAATAAACTTGCAGGAACCAAGGCTAAATCCATTAATCCGTTAAAAGGACTCGAAATATTAAACCCATTCCAAAGTAAGGCGGTATGTGTAGCTGAACCTCCCCTTAAGCCAGCTGTAGCCAAGCTACCCATTCCATAAGTTTTTTGGTACATTAACCCATTTTGCAGAAGCACTTCAGAAAGTGATGAATGAGGCATTAAAAAAGCATTTTTTAATGCCTTTTTTTCTTTATAGCCTTCAGAAAACACTTTTCTTTTTGAATCAACTACATCAATTAAGGGTAAGTTTAAGGTAGTATCTAATTTTTGGGCATAACTAGGCGTTGCCGAAAAAAAGCATATCAATAACAAAAACAATAGCCTATAAAAGGCGCTTAATTTTCCCAATTTAACTTGAATAAAATGCAGACTTAGCAGCTTTCTCCCGAAACCAATAAGCCAAGTTGCAATGGCAGGTCTTCTGACTTAGGTTCTGTTGCCGCCTTCCCCTAAAAAGAGTGACATAAGAATAGCAACGCTTGGCAACCCATACAGCAGCGGGAACTGTTCAAGACTCACACTTGATTCCCTTTTAATCTTAAAAAGTTGTACGGCTTTTTAAAAACCAATTGCGGTGTAAAAATAGAACTTTGAAGACAACTTCACCATACATCGATTAGTTAAAAACTTTAATCGAATTAGAAATTTAAGCATGTTAAATCTGTTTTTTTTTCATGAAAATATTTTTCGCTGCCCTTACCCTGCTCATTTTTGTAAGTTTTGCATCTGCTTCTGAAAAAGAAAGAAAATCAAGATTAAACCAAAGTAGCGAAGTACTAAATGATAAGTTGGTTTTTGGAGCGTTGAACATAGAAGATGAAACCAAACCTTGGAGCAACTCAAAAGTATATGAATTAAAATACAATTTAGAAACAGTTGAGCCATTTACTGATGAAAACAACATTTTGGTAATTAGAGATTTTAAACCGGACCCTAGGTTTACTTTTCATCCTGAGTTTTCTACCAGAATTGCCGAATCTAATTCATTTATAAACTTCTTTCCTAACTTCGAACAACCAAAGCAAATTAACCTAAAGCTTGTTGACTTAGAAAACCAAAATGTAGAAGTTGTAATTGCTTCTAAAAGCGGAAGAGTTGAGTTTTCTAAAACCATTAAAGTAGCCAGCGACTTTTCACTAATTTCTATCGATTTAGACAGAACTCTAAATGGTAAGGGGATTTATGAGATTTCTATTAAAACAAAAGATATTTGGGAAGGTTATACTTTTGGTTATTAAATAAGTACTGCGTCTTCCTCCTCCTCATCCAACTCAATATCATTAACATTCATGGCTATTGTTCCAAAATAGGTAGAGCCATAAGTACCTACCCTATCTTGTAAATGAAATTCCATTGCCATCTTCTGGTCAAACCTAACTTGGTTGGTAACAAATGGTGGTAAGAAATCTATTTCTGTTGAGGCAGAACGCATTAATATTTTTGATCCGGGTTTTGCATTTTTAAAAATCAACTCCCACTCTTCCTCTAAAGCTGGTTGGTTATGAGCAGCTAACCAATCTTGGTGATCTAACAATACAAAATGTGTGTATTGCTTTGGGTTTTCTTTCAAAAATTGCGAGATGGTTTTGGTATGGGTAGTAAGTCTATCCAAATTCATTTTTAATTGGTAGAAGTTATCTATTTGAAGATAATTCGGGCAACAATCTTTGGTGTATTTTCCTGTGATGTATAACCTCCAGAAATAATTATCATGGATGGGTAATTCTGTAAAAATATGTCTTAGGTTGTCGGCAAGATAACCCGCCATTCCACCTGGATAATATTTTGTAATTAAATCTCTTTGAGCCCTTGGCACACCAAGTAAAGACATTGTTATATGCCTATTCATCATCCATTTTACAAACCTATTCATGATGTAAGGTTCTAAAGTTTTAAAGATTTCTCTTTGTTCTTGCTCACTTTTAGCCTCCAAAATATTGAAGGCTGCATTTTTTGCTGTTTTATTTGCTGCTAAATACTTTTTAAAAAGCCATGCAAACTGACCCGAAGTACCACGAAAATAAAAGCTCCCCTTTTTGTTTTTGGGTGAAAAGTATTTGATCTTTTTGTCCCAAAATTCTTGGGCATAATCGGGCAACTCCGATCTAAGTATTTTATGATACAATTCTTTGTATTCAGGATGAAAACCTTCTCCAAAAAGCTGAAAAAAATCATTGAACTCTAATTTCTTTATTCCTGCCTTTTTCAATTCTAGCAGTGCATTTTGCCTTGGGTTTACATCTATACAATTTATGGCTTTTGGATTATCTAACAGATAATCTAAAGCATTGCAACCGGCAGAAGTAATCATTACTATTTCACTTTCCGGAGTAATACTCATTAATTGCCTATCAATTCGCGGATCTTCCCAACACGTATTGTAAACAAGGTTATTGAGGTGAATTTTTGAAAAAAGTGTGTCCTTTACTTTATTGAGTGCAGCGTCAAATTGCATCATTTGTTTTGTTGCAAAATGAGTTTAAAGATGTTATCTCAAACAAATTTTAAAATTATGGTTGGTTTAACTTACCCTCCTATAAATGTTAAGTAATTTTCTTGATCAATTACTTCAAATTGGGCATTGGGATAGCCTTTTGACCATTGACTCGGCACCTTGGTTTTTCTTTTGTTAGAAAACTTAAACTCAAAAGCAGCTAATTGGTCATCGGTTTCTTCAATCAAATCAATTTCTTGTTTGGTGTGGGTTCTCCAGAAGAAAATATTGCCATTCCACTTATTAAACGAGTGATATTTTATTCTTTCTGATAACAAGTAGTTTTCCCACAATTTGCCTGCATCATCTCGTAAGTTTAAAGGGTTAAAGTTGTTGATTAATGCATTGCGTATGCCATTGTCAAAAAAGTACCACTTGCTTTTTTTGGTAATCTCGTTATCAAGGTTTTTTGAAAAGCCATCTAACCGGTAAATCACAAACACTTTGGTAAGTAAATCTAAATAACGATCAACGGTGTTTTTACTCAACCCTAAGTCATTTCCCATCGATTCAATAGAAATTTCGCTACCCACCCTAAAGGCCAACATTTTTAAGATATTGAGCAGTTTATCGCTCTTTTGAATACTATCAAAGCTTAAAATATCTTTCAATAAATAGGAGTTAACCAAGTCTTTTAAATACTGATGCTTAGCATCATTGGTTTTTGCTTTCCACACATCAGGATAGCTACCATAAATCAATCTTTCGGATAAGCTACCTTTTGTTTCTACCAGGTTTTCAGTTGGTGAAAGCTCTGCTTGGGCAAAGGGATACATATTTAAAAAAGCAGCCCTTCCCACCAAAGGTTCACCGGCTTTATTTCCTAAATCAAATGAAGAGGAACCGGAAACAATAAATCGAACTTTTGGAAACTCATCTACCATCAGTTTTAGTTTCTTACCGATGTCTTTAATTTCTTGGGCTTCGTCAATTATGAGTAGCTGATAATTACCAATTAACTTTTCATAATTGGCTTTTGACCTTCTTGAAAGTAATTCATGAGTGTCTAAATCATCACCATTGAGGTAAAGGGCATTATTGCCGTTTTCTTTTTTGAGGTGTTTGAGCAAAGTAGTTTTACCTACCCTTCTAGCACCAAAAAGCAGTATAACCTTACCTGGAACAAGGTTTTCTGAAATAAAATTTTCTATACCCCGAACAATCATTTCCTATAAATACTGACGCAAATATATTAATTTCCGTCATTCTATTGACGCTATTTAATTAAATACCGTCAGTTGAGTGACGCAATTCTATTAAATTCCGTCATTTTAAAGCATAGGTTTTAACCTTTTCCAAACCGTTTCCGCTAAAATTTTATGGCCTTCTTCAGTTGGGTGAATGCCATCTTCTAGGTTTAAATCAGGAATACCGGCAACTCCCTCTAATAGAAATGGAATAAATGAAATATCATCTCGTTGACCAATACGGGCAAAGACCTCATCATATTCCTTAGCATAGGCTTCACCCATGCTTGGAGGCACTTTCATACCACATACCAATACCTTGGCCTCGGGAACTTTTTCAAATACAGTATTGATGATTTGATTGAGGTTTGCTTCCGTTTGCGATAAATCCAACCCACGTAGTCCATCATTGGCGCCTAGCTCTAACACAAAAATTTCGCAGCCCTCTTTCAGCACCCAATTTAATCGATTAAGTCCACCGGAAGTAGTTTCGCCACTATTGCCGGCATTAACACATTCGTAATTTAAGCCAAGACTATCAATTTTTTGTTGAATCAAATTAGGAAAAGCATCATTTGGGTCTAATCTGTA
The DNA here is from genome assembly GCA_018623405.1 of Crocinitomicaceae bacterium. Classification (GTDB taxonomy): domain Bacteria; phylum Bacteroidota; class Bacteroidia; order Flavobacteriales_G; family Salibacteraceae; genus JAAZVO01. Next base: position 6,091 of record JAAZVO010000049.1, on the reverse strand, counting down.
ACCCGCAGTAATGCTGTTTCCAAAAAAGATAATCTTCTTTTTTTCTGTCTCTTGCTGTGGTTTGGGTTCTTGTTTGGCAACCGCTTCTTTTTTCTCTGTGGTGGAGTTACATGCGGTTAAGGTAATTAGTAGGAAGAACAAAAGCTTAAATTTCATTTAATTTAGGTATTTAGTTGCGAATTGTTTAGGAGTATAAACAAGAACGTTTGACAACCTAAAATCTTTAACATTGGAAGTAATAATAAAATCAGCTCCCCAAGATTGCGCTATTAAAAATTGAATACAATCTTCATAATCTTTCCAAGCCATATTAAAGCCAATTTGGAGTTGTTTTTTTGTAGGAGCTACAACTTCAAATCTATCTAGAATGATTTGAAGATATTGTTCTGCATCCTTTTTCTCAACCTTATATCGCTGTTTTAAAAAGTAATTCAGATTAATTAAAGAAAAATCAGCAAATCCTCCCTCCAAGTCATTTTGAAAAGCATGATGAAAAATTTGATCGATGTAAGGTTTTTGAATCGAACGGTCAGCTAGAAAGAAATCAAGGAAAATGTTTGTATCAAAAAACAATTTACTTTTTGTCATGCTTTTTCATTTTTTCATGAATTAACCATTCTTTATCTTCTTTTGGGTTGACACCTTTTGGAACTTTATACTTCCCTGAAAATTCTTTCACCAATGGGTGAAGGTCTTCATCTGCTACTTTGTAACGTTTAGATTTCGACTTGATAAACTCACTAAACATTTTCGAAATACTGGTAGCTTTTTCTTTGGCGAGTTCATGTGCCATTTTAGAGACTTCTTCAGAAACGCTTAAGGTGAGTTTGGTTGCCATACGTATAAATTTCAAAAACTTTTTCAAAGATACGTATTCGAATCTAAAAAGACCAATAATTGCTTGTTTTCGATACATTTCGCTATCGCGAAACACTCAAACTGACGCAATTATTTTAATTAAAATCAAAATAACTCTTCTTCTTTTTCGACTACGTAGTGTAATTGTTGTGGTAGCGTTAAATCATCTTAAACACCAAACCATTCGCTAAAACTGCGGTTACTTTCGCAAATAGGTTATGGAAAAAATATTATCAGTAACAAACTTGGGTAAAACCTATACTTCAGGAAGCCGAAGTTTGGAAGTACTTAAGCACATCAATTTTGAAGTAGAAAAAGGGAAAACCATTTCTATTGTGGGACCTTCGGGAAGTGGAAAAACCACCCTGCTTGGGCTTTGTGCCGGGTTAGATATTCCCACCATAGGAGATGTAGAAATTTTGGGAAACTCTCTCTCCGCCTTAAATGAAGACAAAAGAGCTGCACTTCGTAACCAATATGTTGGGTTTGTATTTCAAAACTTTCAATTGATTCCAACCCTTACGGCTTTAGAAAATGTGATGGTTCCGCTTGAACTGAACAAGAAACCCAATGCCAAAGCAATTGCACAAGAGTATTTGGAAAAAGTAGGCTTAAAAGATCGGGTAACGCATTACCCAAAACAGCTGTCAGGCGGCGAGCAGCAGCGCGTTTCTTTAGCCCGTGCTTTTGCCAACAAGCCTCAATTGTTGTTTGCTGATGAGCCCACCGGAAACCTGGACGATGAAACCTCAGAGAAAATTGAAAAACTGTTGTTTGGCTTAAACGAGGAGGAAGGAACAACCTTAGTTGTGGTAACACATGACCTACAATTGGCTGAAAAAACAAACAGAATCATTCGCTTAAAAAGTGGTGAAATTCACTCAGACTCCCAATTAAAAGTAGTTTCCTAATGAATTGGAAATGGATTTTTAATCTAGCTAGGCGCGATGGCCGACAAAGTTTGCCTCGTCTATTCCTTTTTACTTCTTCCATCATTATTGGAATCGCTGCCTTGGTGGCCATTTCCTCTTTTCGCGATAGCTTAAATGACAAAATAAACGATGAGGCTAAAGAACTGTTAGGCGCAGATTTTAGAGCAAGAAAGTATTCGAGCTATTCTGCTTCAGAACTGGCTGAATTCTTCAAAATTGCCACAGACTCTGCCACAGAAAAAAGCTTTGTTTCAATGGCGGGTTTCAAAAATGGCGAGGGAACACGGTTGGTAAATGTTCGAGCTATTGAAGGCAATTTTCCCTTTTATGGCGAAGTGGTAACCTCTCCTAAAGAAGCTTCCTCAACCTACGAACAATTAGGTGGTGTAATTGCCGATCAAACCCTGTTTTATCAATTCGGATTGTCTGTAGGAGACTCCATCAAATTAGGAACTTCTAAATTCAAGTTGATTGGAAAAATTGAAGAAATATCGGGTCAGGCGGGAATTGGTTCTGCTTTTGCCCCAACGGTAATTATTCCAAGTAGCGCCTTATCTGGCACCGACCTCATTAAACCGGGTAGCCGAGTGTTGTACAATACCTACCTCAAAATTCCTGACGAAAAAGCATTATTGGAAACCATCAAAGCCCAAGACAAACAACTATCTGAAAAAGGCTTTCGGGTAGAAACCGTAGCAGATAGAAAAAGAAATGTGGGTAAGGCTTTTTCGAACCTATCAGCGTTTATGAACCTCATTGGGTTTATTGCCTTGGTATTGGGAGCCATTGGAGTGGGAAGTGCTGTTTATACTTACATCAAAAGCAAAATAAAGGAGGTTGGAGTGTTGCGCAGTTTAGGAGCAAGCAGAAACGAGGTGTTTGCTGTTTTCCTCACCCAAATTGTGAGTGTGGCCTTTTTAGGAAGTTTAATTGGGGCGTTGTTGGGAGCCGGGATTCAATACTTCCTACCCGCTTTGGTGAAAGATTTTTTGCCGGTATCGGTTGACTTTTCTGTTCAACCCTTGGCAATACTTTCGGGAGTTTTTATTGGATTGAGCATTTCTATTTTGTTTGCCTTGGTTCCGCTGTTGCAGGTTAGAAACACCTCACCTATGGTTACGCTTAATAGCTTTTTGGAAGACCCCTCTACCAAACTCGATAAAGCGATGATTGGAGTTGGCATTACCATTTTACTGTTTTTAGGAGGATTTGCTTGGATACAAACCGGAAGTTGGCTCGCCTCCCTCATCTTTTTAGGGGGTTTGTTGTTAACTATTGCATTGTTGTGGGGTGTTTCATCAGGGTTAAGAGGATTTGCCAAATCCATCGTTTCTCGGTTTTCAAGTTTTACCTTGCGGCAAGGCATTTCAAATTTATACCGACCCAATAACTTCTCTACCATCCTCATTACCGTAACCGGATTGGGTGTGGCCCTCATCAATATGATCTTTTTAATTCAGAGTAATATTTTGGGGCAGTTGAGCTTTACCCAAACCAACGAACAACCCAACACCATTTTATTTGATATTCAGCCCGAGCAATTAGACAATGTCCGCAGTTTTGTTAATGAAGCAGACAAACCTGTGTTGCAAGAAGTACCAATTGTTGCTATGCGATTACACAGCTTAAAGGGAATGTCTCGGTTTGAGCTTACACAAGATTCAACACTTGATATTCCTAACCATGTGCCCAACCGCGAGTACCGAACCACCTATCGGGATACGTTGATTTCTTCAGAAACCATCATTAAAGGAGAATGGATAGGTGAATTCAATACCACTTCTACAAACTCAGCAGCAGGTTCTGGGCGTATTCCGATTTCCATTTCTGATAATTTGGCAGAAGACATGAAAGTAGAAATTGGAGACCCGCTTTCGTTTAACATTTCAGGGGCTGTGTTAGATTGCTACGTGAGTTCAGTGAGGGAAGTTGACTTTACTAGAATCCAAACCAATTTTACGGTGGTTTTCCCAAAAGGAGTTTTGGAAGATGCCCCACAAAATTATGTAATTGTTAGTCGGGTGGAGTCGAGAGAAGCCTCTGCTCAATTTCAAAATGAGATAGTCACGCAATTTCCAAACATCTCGGTGATTGATTTAGACCAAATCTTGAAAACTGCCAATGAGGTATTGGGAAAAATCTCCTTTGTAATCAGTTTTTTAGCCTTGCTATGCTTGATTACCGGATTTTTGGTGCTTATAAGCGCCATTAACAATACCCGTTTTGAGCGCATTAACGAAGGTATATTACTTAAAACACTGGGCGCAGTGCGTAAGAAAATTGTTTCCATCAATACGGTAGAATACTTTTTAATAGGCTTGTTTGCCGTATTGGCCGGTGCCTTAATTTCAGTAGGGAGTGCCTATGCCATTACGGTATTTGCACTGAACCTAGAATTCAGTTTGGCGTTAACTCCGTTACTCATTATCTCTTCCTCCATTATTGCATTGATTACCCTTTTTGGCTTTTTGAATGCTTTGCCCATTTCAAAAAGGTCTGCTTTAAGTATTTTGAGGGTGAGTTGAGTAATTTACCCTAACTCTGTGTAGATTTTGATTAATTTTTACCCTAACTTTGTGCAATTATGATATAAAAAATACCCTAATTTTGTGCAATGTTTCAAAGAAAGAAGCTAAATTACCTTCGGTATTGGGCCAAAAAAGAAAATAGAAAGCCACTTGTTTTGCGCGGTGCCAGACAAGTTGGAAAAACCTCATTGGTATTATTGTTTTCAAAAGAGTTTGATCGTTTTGTACACCTAAACCTCGAAAAACCGGAGCACAAAGCCTTATTTAAAAACATTGAAAATACCAAGCAAGCTATTGAAGGTATTTTGTTTCAATCTGAGCAAGTAATTGAAAGGCATCATAAAACGCTAGTATTTATTGATGAAATTCAAGAAAGCAAAGAGGCGTTTGAATTGTTGCGGTTTTTCTATGAAGACTTCCCACATCTATATGTGATAGTAGCCGGCTCATTATTAGAAACAGTGCTTCACAAAAATGTAAGCTTCCCGGTAGGAAGGGTAGAATATTTAAAAATACAACCCTTAACCTTTGAAGAGTTCTTAATAGCAAAAGGTGAAGAAAATGCCCTGAAAGCCCTAAACACTTTTCCAGCACCAAAATTTGGTCATGACAAACTAAGCAAACTATTTTATGAGTACTCCATAATTGGAGGCATGCCTGAAGTGGTAAAAACCTTTGCTCAAAATCAAGATTTTGTTTCATTAAAATCAGTTTATACCTCTTTAATAGAGGCGTATGAAGATGATATTGAAAAGTATGAACCCAATCAAAAAAAACGAGAGGTTTTACGCTTTTTAATCAAGCGGGTATTTGAGTATGCAGGGCAGCGCATTACCTTAAATAGATTTGCAAAATCAAATTATGGATCAAGAGAAGTTGGTGAGGCCATGAAAACCCTTGAAAAAGCCATGTTAGTTCAGTTAAATTATCCAACAACTGAGTTTCAAAGTCCGCTTGCCAAATCTTATTCAAAGTCGCCAAAGCTACAAGTGTTAGATACTGGACTATCAAACTTTCAATTGGGCATACAATCTCAACTATTATTAAACCATAACCTTGAAAAGGTAAACAACGGAATAACCATTGAGCATTTAGTGGGTCAACAATTATTAGGTGTTGATGAGATTGGTTTTGAGCCACTTCAATTTTGGGTACGCGAAAAGAAAACCTCTCAAGCGGAAGTAGATTTCTTGTTTCAGTTTAAAGGTGAAATTATTCCCATTGAAGTAAAAAGTGGAGCTTCAGGAAAATTACGTTCGCTTCATTTATTTATGGAATCGGCAAAACTCAAAAAAGCCGTTCGCTTTTTCGGCAACTTCATACACGAAGAAACGGTCACAACACCTACCGGATATACCTACACTCTTTTGAGCTTACCACATTACTTGGCGGAGAAGGTGGAGCAATACCTTTAAAGTTTTCATGCTTTGTAAAACACTGGGAAATAGATTTAAAACAACCCTATTTTGGCTTTTATTAAATAGAAAAAACAAAACCCCAAAGCCAATGGCAATGGGGTTTTGTTTTTCTTGTTATGTAACGTTTAAGATGTAGCAAGTAAAGGATAAACAATCAAAAAAATAATTTTTTGTATTTTGCTCATCCTTTATCTAGCTACGGTGCGCCTTGCAAGGGTTTTAATAAGTGTGTGTTTAAGTCTATTGTTATTTTGACATGTAAAATGTCGCCCTTGCAAGCGTTTTATCTTTTAAAGAACCTCTCTTATCTAAGAGAGATTCTTTGTACAAAGCTTTGATCGCCTGCGGTTAATCT
>JAAZVO010000273.1 GCA_018623405.1 Crocinitomicaceae bacterium | reverse complement strand
CACGTTGAATCCGCCATATCCATAAAGTAGCGTTGGATTGGTGCCATCTAGTTTCAAGCCTTTTTTATGAACGATGAACATGGGAACTTCGGTGCCGTCCTTGCTTTTATAAAATACTTGCTTAGAGACAAAATCATCGGGGTTGAATTTGAGGTTGGGTTGAAAAAACACTTCACTCTCGCCCGACTCAATGTTGTATTTAAAAATGGAAGTAGGATAGTTGAACGAGGTGTAGTAGTAGTACAACTCTGTATCGTCATATTTTCCGCCAAACCCTCCTGCCGAACCGGCTCCCGGTAACGGAACTTCTCTAATGAGTTTACCCTCATAATCTAGTTGGTAAATTTTAGTGGCTGCATTTTCTAAGTAATTGGCAAACAAGTTCATGCCTGCAGTTCCAACGCCTTCTAACAGGTTTTCTTTTTCAGGAATTATCTCTACCCAATTTTCTTTGGCAGGATTGGCCAAATCTATTTTCACCAATCTGTAGTTGGGGGCATCGATATCGGTATGCACCAAAAACGAGCCTTTTACATGATCTACCACATTGCTTTTGTTGGTAAATCCGGTGAATAATGGAATGAATTCTCCATCCATGCCTTTTGAGAGGTCTTTGTAGTAACACTCATACCCATCTGTACCCGAGGCGCGATACATAATAAAGAACTGCTTGTCTTCCGTTACGCCCCCATAATGGTACATATTTGGCGATTTCTCATCTCTAAAAATGAGTTTATCATTGGCTTGATCGTCTCCCAATTGGTGATAGTAAATAGAATGAAAGGTGTTGGCCGCAGAAAGCTCTGTACCTTCTTTTGGCTCGGGGTACCGACTGTAGAAAAACCCGTTTTTATACCACGAAGCCCCTGAGAATTTCACCCAACGTAGTTCATCTTCTAAATCGGTGTTGGTAGCAATCTCGCGAACTTTAATACGCTGCCAATCTGAGCCTGACTCAGATACGGCATACGCAATGTATTTTTCATCTTTTGAGCTACCTAATAAGTTTACTGAAACGGTGCCATCTTCTGAGAGCTTGTTGGGATCAATAAACACCATTTCTTGACCATCTTCTCCTTGTTTGTAATAATAAACCGATTGGTTTTGTAACCCGTCATTCTTAGAATAGAAGTAATATTCTCCAATTTTTCGTGGAGCGCCTACCTTTTCGTAATTAAAGATTTCTTCATAGCGCTTGGCAATTTTTCCTCTGTAAGGAATAGATTGCAAATACGTATTGGTTACAGCAATTTGGGCATCTACCCACGCTTCTGTTTCTTTAGAGGTATCGTTCTCTAACCAACGGTAAGGGTCTTTTACCTCCGTACCGAAGTAATTGTCAACCACATCTTCTTTGGTGGTTACCGGATAATCTAGTGTTGCTTTTTTCATTTCTTCTTTTGGTGCCTGACATCCTGCTAGGGCAAGCAGAGCGACAGCGGCAAGGGTAAGTTTTTGCATGCGTCTTAAAATTGGTGGGCTAAGATAAGGGTTGCAAAGGGGAAATGAAATGAGAGTGGGAAGAAATTTGAGGAATGGTTTTGTAAGGTTATAGCCTTACTTTTTTGGGTTTTTGTAAGGTTATAGGTTTACTTTTTATTACTTTTGTAAGACTACAGACTTACAAAATGAGCACAAACAATCTTAAAATAGCGCAATTGGAGGCCAAGTTGAAACCATTCAATAGCCTACAGCATTTACCAAAACCGGAGATTGGTTGGTTAAAAACCATTAGAATTTCTTTGGGGATTAGCCTAACTCAATTAGGCGAAAAGTTGGGTATAACCAAACAAAGTGCATTGGACTTAGAAAAGCGTGAAGTTGATGAAAGTATTTCACTAAAAAGGTTAAGGGAAGCAGCCCATGCCCTTGATATGGAGTTTGTTTATGGGTTGGTTCCAAAAGATGGAAGTTTAGACAAATTAATTGACCGAAAAGCACAAGCATTGGCTAAAAAAATTGTGATGCGTACAGCGCGCAATATGGAGTTGGAAGATCAAGGAAATTCAAAGGTTAGCATTCAAAAAGCCATTGAAGACAGGAAACAAAGATTAAAGTTTGAACTCAACAAAAAGTTATGGGATTAAATTTTGAGTACAGTGATGGCCAAACGCCCATTGAAGAAGAAGAGCGAGAAGGACTTAAAATAAAAACGATTAGCACAAAAGATGAATTAGATGAATTTGAGCAGCAAAACATTGAAGAAGCTACCCTTTGGCTAATTGGTCGAAAAGTTACCCCCTCTACCCTTTTTTCTCTTTCATTTATGCAAACCTTACACAAAAGAATGTATGGCAATGTTTGGAATTGGGCAGGAAAATTTAGGACAACTGAAAAAAATTTAGGGATTAAAGCTTACCAAATAACACAGCAACTAAAACAATTATGCGATGATGGTTTGTATTGGTACCAATATGAAACTTACCCGCCTAAAGAATTAGCCATTCGGTTTAAACACAAGTTGGTGAGTATTCATTGTTTTGCCAATGGCAATGGCAGGCATAGCAGGCTTATGGCTGATTTAATACTTGAAAAACTATTTAAGTTAGAACCGTTTAGTTGGGGAGAAATTTCAATAAAAGAACCAAGTAAAGCCCGAAGCCAATACCTTAAAGCCATTAAAAAAGCTGATGTAGGAGATTTTAAACCACTGCTTCGTTTTGCAGAAACATAGTGTTGCAAAGGGGAAATAAAAGGAGAGTGGGAAGAAATTTGAGGATGGTTTTGTAAGGTTATAGACTTACTTTTTTGGGGCTTAGGTAAGGGTATAGGATTATTTTTTTATAGTGTCGAATTAGAAATTTAGATTTTTTTTAATTAGAAAAGAAACAATTAAAGAATAAACTATATCAAATAAATATTATCCTTTACGTAACTAGCATTCAGCCAAAAACAATGTTTTGTAAATTCAGTCAATCCCGTTAGTTTGTCCGCAATTGGTAAGTCATATGTATCATCTGCATTTCTTGCGTGTGGTCTGACGTGACTAATTCTATTTTCCGTTTTCTTTGGGAAATAAGTCTTTCGGACACCTTTGTCAGTTACTTCTTTTACAATTTCGCCTTTAGAAACGGTTGTTTTCATTTTGTCCCAAACAGATTTTGCTTCTAAAATGTCTGAATGCGACATATTCCAAAACTTAACCTTTCTTAAGATTAAATTTTCTCCTTCAAACTGGTAGAAAACAAAGAAAAATTTGCTTTCCAAAATGTTTTTAAAATCCGAATCTTCCCAATCAGTTTCGATTAATTCTTGGTACTCAAAAGTTGGAAACGAAATATCTTCTTTTGGTAAATTGTTTTCTTTTAAACGAATAGTTTTTACTTGAATATCAGCTTTTTCAAACTCTTCAATTTTTTGTCCGAGTTCAAGTCCGAGGATTGCGTTTGTCAAATTGGCAAAATAACTTTTAGCGTTTTGGTTTAATTCCAAGCCTAATTCTTGTTCAATTTGTTCTGCTGATTTTCCATAAAACGGTTGAAATTTTGAAATTACAACCTCTTCTATTGATTGGACTAAATCAAGAATTTCGGGTTGCTCAATTATCTTTCCGTAAACCGCAGTTTCTTCTTGAGCGATATTTGCTATTATGTGATTTACATAACCTTGTTTAAGTGAATATGCTCTTTGTTTTGCTTTTTCATCATTAAAAGGCT
>JAAZVO010000272.1 GCA_018623405.1 Crocinitomicaceae bacterium | reverse complement strand
CTTGCCTCAATCTCTTCTTGAGTAAGGTTTACATAGTTTTCGTCGTGTTCGCTGTGTCCTGAATTAGAGCTCATAGTAACCGGTTTTGAGATTACTTGGGCTTTTTCTTTTTCCTCTTTTGGAGGTGTTTCTTTTTTTGTTTCTTCTTTTTTAGGTTCAGCTGACTTTGAAACTACCTTAGTTTCTTGCTTTTCATGTTGCTCGTAAATAGATTTTTCTTCGGGCTTTTTTTCTGCCAATTTTTCGTTTAAACTTTTCTCATCCTTTTTTATTGGAGGAGCAACAGTTGGTTTTGGCGTTGGAGTAGGTGGCGGAACAGCTGTTTTGCTCACTTTCCCCTCAAAAATAATTGAACCTTTTTCGTTTTTTCTGAAACTACCTATGCTCCCTAATGCAAAAGCTTGATTTTGTTCAATATCTGATTTTACCTTATCAATAAAAGCATTGATTTTTTCTGAAGCATCTTGTTTAGAAAGACCTTGAGATGTTAGTTCTTTTTCTAGAATACCATCATTAAACTTTAAAAATTCATTAAAGGTAATGTTGCCGGTTGATAGACTTTTGATTAGACTTCCAAAGCCTGGGACTATCAAACTATTGTTTTTAAGCAATAAACTTTCAATGATTTTCTCCATTCGGTAATTTCAAAAGCTAAAAATAGAATTTTTATGTGGTTAGAAAAGCGATTGGGGTAGTATTTCTTTTTCACAACTAAAGTTGAATTAATACACTGTTTTCTTTTTCTGCCATGCAAAAAGCGAGTAATTTTGTAAAAAATTCCACATGTTGAACGATTTCAGAACGTTAACCACAAACGAGAAGGCACTAAAAATAAACCTCAACCCAAAAGTTTACGGATCACTTGGAGAAATTGGCGCAGGCCAAGATGTTGCTGCTCACCTTTTTAAGGCTGGCGGGGCAAGCGGAACCATTGCCATGACTTCTTCTGCTTACGATATGCAGATCTCTGATTCTATGTACGGTACCACCAATCGTTATGTGAGTGAGGAGCGTTGTCGTAAAATGTTAGAAGTGGAGTTTGATTCACTACAAGAAAAGCTCGAAGAAAGGGCTGAAAACACTAAATTCTTTGCTTTTGCAGATACTATTGAAGCGTTAAACTACCATAAAACCAATCAAGGGCATGGTTGGCTTGGCGTTAAATTTCAATTGAAACCCAATACACCTCCAAATGAGTGTATTATTCATGTGTTATTACATGATAACACAAATTTAAGACAGCAACAAGCCATCGGGACTCTAGGAATTAACTTGTTATATGCATGTTATTATTTGCATCATGATGCAGATGAGTTCTTAAGATCATTAATGGATAATCTTTTTAAAGGCCGAATTGAAATTGATATGATTAGCCTTTCAGGGCCCGATTTTGAGAATATTGATAACAGGCTAATGGCTTTGAAGTTGGTGAGAATGGGATTGACAGAAGCAACACTTTTTAATCCAAAAGGTGAAGTAATGCAACCTGCCACTGCGCTTTATAAAAAGAATGTTTTGGTGTTGCGCGGTAGATTTAGACCTGCCACATTGGTAAATCTAGACATGCTTGAAAAAGGGTTGGAAATGTTTAAAAAAGAACCCGATGTTGACCAAAATCGCATGGAGGTAATTACAGAGCTTACCCTTAAAGACTTAAGCGATGACAATAAAATAAACGAGACAGACTTTCTAGACCGGGTAGATATTTTGGTGTCATTAGGTCATTCGGTAATGATTTCGAATTATGTAAAGTATTACAAGTTAGCTTCGTTTTTAAGCGACATAACCAAAGGCAGAAAAATCGGGTTGATTTTAGGAATGTACAACCTAGATTTTTTATTCGATGAGCAATATTATACCAATTTGAAGGGTGGGATTTTAGAAGCATTTGGTTTAGGTTTCGGCAGAAATGTGAAATTGTACGTGTATCCATGTAGGGTAGATGAATCTGAAAAAGTAAAAACTGTTAAAGATTTTGAAATACCTGAACACTTAAAGGGATTGTTTGACTATTTGGTTAAAAACAACAAAGTGGCAGATATTGAAAATCCTAACTTGAAATACCTCAATATTTTTTCTGATAATGTACTAACCATGATTAAGTACCGTGCTAAAGGTTGGGAAAAAATGGTTCCTAAAAAAGTTGCAAAAGCCATAAAAGACAAACAGCTATTTGGTTTTGAGGAAGTGAAAACAGATTTTACCAAAAACTAAATTCCTGTTGTTAAGATTACATTTGTTGTAATGCTTAAAAAAATCACGAACCTTTTAAAGCTTGATATTTGGGAAATTAACGAAAAGAATCTCCCAAAATCTTTACGGAGGTTACTCAACTTTGCGAGGATAGTTTCGCTTGCCATAAGAGGTTTTGTAGAAGATAAAGTTCAGTTAAAAGCTTCGGCTTTAACTTTTTACTCAATGCTTTCTATTGTTCCAATAATTGCATTGGCTTTTGGTATTGCAAAGGGGTTCGGTTTAGAGCAAACCCTGCAACAACAAATTTTGGAAGGCTCAAAATCAAGTCAGAATGAGGAAGTGATAAAATGGGTAATGAATTTTGCCAACTCAATGCTAGAAAATACCAAAGGTGGTGTTGTAGCAGGGGTAGGAGTAGTGGTGCTTTTGTGGAGTGTGATGAGTATTTTGGGCAACATCGAGGCCTCGTTTAATGATATTTGGGAAGTAAAGAAATCTCGAAATTTATTAAGAAAGTTTACCGATTACATGGCAATAATGATTGTTGCTCCAATTTTATTGATTGCCTCAAGCTCTATAACGGTTTTTATATCTTCAACAGTTACCACCATAGCCGAAAATGTAGAGGTGCTTAGCTTTATGTCTCGCTTTACAGAGTTTTTGTTAAAGCTATCTCCTTACCTTATAATTTGGTTAATTTTCTTCTTACTGTATTTAATCATGCCCAACACAAAGGTTTCGTGGAAGGCCGCTTTAACTGCAGGCATAATTGCGGGTTCGTTTTTTCAAATATTCGAGTGGGTGTATATAAACTTTCAAATAGGAGTAGGAAGATACAACGCTATTTACGGAAGTTTTGCCGCATTACCCTTGTTTTTAATTTGGTTACAAACAAGTTGGAACTTAGTGTTATTGGGTTGTGAAATTTCGTTTGCAAGTCAGAATTACCATCGGTTTGCTTTTGAAGGTTCTATAAATAACATGAGTATAGATTTTCGGAAGAAACTCTCTATGTTGGTATTAAAACAAATCAACTCAGATTTTGAAGCGGGCAATGTTTCTACAAAAACAGCATTAAGCCAAAAGTTTGAGTTTCCCGGTAGGTTAATGAATAAAATTTTTGAAGATTTATTACTCGCAAAACTCATTGTTGAAGTAGATGTTGAGGAAGAAGAGGGTTTTCATCCGGCAAAAAGTTTGGAGCATTATACCGTACACCAATTCCTTGAAGATTTCGATAAAGCAGGCGTAAACACTTTTCCGGGAGTAGATCACCAAATTGCAGGGTTTTCACAAAACCAAGTGGATCTTCAAAAAATGAAATTAAAGGATATTTAGTTTTTCACTTTCGTGAATTCTTTGTGGAAGTAGTTTATCTGAAATTTTTTCTTCTATTTTTATCCCAAATTATCATCTATGAAATATTTAAGATTTCCTTTTAAACTAAACTTTTCTAAAACTTTAAAAGTTGAATTTGATAAGCCTTG
>JAAZVO010000048.1 GCA_018623405.1 Crocinitomicaceae bacterium | reverse complement strand
ATTGCTGTTGTTGGCAGACCAAACGCGGGTAAATCTTCTTTAATAAATACCATTATTGGTGAAGAAAGAAACATAGTAACAGATATTGCAGGCACCACAAGAGATGCTACCGATGTGGTTTTTAAAGGCTTTGGACTTGAGCTTGTTTTGGTAGATACGGCAGGAATTAGGAAAAAAAGCAAAGTTCACCAAAACTTAGAGTTTTACTCTGTAATGCGTTCTATATCAGCTATTGAACATGCTGATGTATGTATGCTAATGATTGATGCAAAAGAAGGTTTGGGAGTTCAAGACCTTAGTATTTTCTCATTAATTGAAAAAAATAAAAAAGCGGCAGTAGTTGTTGTAAATAAATGGGATTTGATTGAAAAAGAAACCAACACTGCCAAAAAGTTTGAGCAACATTTAAGAGAAAGGTTAGCTCCATTTAATGATATAGATATTGTATTTACCTCGGTATTAAATAAACAAAGAGTTTTAAAAGCTTTTGAGGCGGCAATTACGGCTTATAAAAACAAAACAAGAAGGGTTAAAACCTCTGAACTAAATGAGTATATGTTACCCATTATTGAAAAAACTCCTCCTCCATCAAACAAAGGGAAATACATCAAAATAAAGTTTGTTACCCAGCTGCCTACAAAGTTTCCGGCATTTGCATTTTTTTGTAACCTACCTCAGTATGTTAAAGAGTCTTATAAGAGGTTCTTAGAAAATAAAATACGAGAGAAATATCAGTTTACAGGAAATACCATTCAAATTTTTATTCGAAAAAAATGAGAATAATCTTAGCAATAGCTTTTGGATTTATTTGTTTTCTTGGATTTGGAAATCAATTTATTCCTCAAGAAAACATTGACATTTTACATTACAGTTTTCAAATTGAAATATCTGATGAAACTGATGAAATAATTGGAAAAGCACAAATTCAGTTTAAGGTTTTAGCTCCGGTTAATAGTTTTTTTATTGAACTACATAATTCAATGAAAATTGAAAAATGCTTATTTGAAAATAAAAATCAAGGTTTTAAACAAGCTGATGAAAAAGTAAATTTCAATTTTGAAAAACCACTTAAAAATGGGATTTATTTAGTTGAAATACAATATCATGGAATTCCTAAAGATGGATTGATAATTTCAAAAACCAAGTTTAATAACAGGACATTTTTTGGAGATAATTGGCCCAACAGGGCACATCATTATTTACCTTGTATAGATCATCCCTCTGATAAGGCTACTGTTGAATTTAAAATTATTGCTCCGGCAAAATACCAAGTAGTGGCTAATGGAGTATTGAAAGAAACATCCAACCTAAAAAGTGGCAAAATGCTTACCACTTACACCTCAAACCAAGTGCTGCCAACTAAAGTTATGGTGTTTGCCGCAGCTGAATTTTCAGTTGATAGGTATTTATCAATTAACGGCAACAATATTGAAACTTGGGTTTACCCTGAAAATAAAAAAGAAGGTTTTTATGATTATGCATTAGCCGCCCCGATTGTTGATTTTTTTGAAGAAAAACTAGGTGAATACCCCTATGATAAACTTGCAAATGTCCAGTCTAAAACTAGGTATGGAGGAATGGAAAACGCAGGTTGTATATTCTATTTTGAAGGTTCTGTTACCGGAAAAAGAGATTCGGAAGAACTAATTGCCCATGAGGTTGCCCATCAATGGTTTGGTAACTCCGCATCTGAAAAAGATTGGGAGCATATTTGGTTAAGCGAAGGATTTGCAACATACTTAACAGGACTTTACCTTTTAGAGAATAAAGATTTTCAAGCCTTTGGAAATTACATGGAACAGGCTAAACAAAAGGTTTATGCATTTTATTCAAAATATCCTAATAAATCTGTAATTCCGGAAAATATAGATGATTTAAATGCCTTGTTAAATCCGTTGAGTTATCAAAAAGGGGCTTGGGTTTTACACATGCTAAATCACCAATATTACAATGGAAAAATATGGGAGTTATTTAAGCAATACCACGAAAAATATAAATATGGAAATGCCAACACCCAAGACTTTTTTGAATTGATTGAAGCAAATGACTCTATTCCAATTGAGCATTTCAAAAAGCAATGGCTCTACAGCTCAACCATACCAGAATTAGAGGTGCAATACAATTACAATCAGAAGGAAAAAGCAATTACTTTTCAGTTTAAACAACTTCAAAAATCTAAAGAACCTTTTGTTTACACATTAGATTTAGCTTGGCTTTATCCAAACTCTATAGGAAAAACAATAAAAACAGTTTTAATTGACGAAAAAACTGAAAAATTCACTTTTCAGGTTACTGATTTTCCCGGAAATATAGAAGTTGACCCGTTGGGAAAACTTCTAGTTCGTTTTTCTGCTAAAGATTAGGAATAATTTCCATAATTGGGTTAAGTACAGAGGCACCCAAATTTTCAGACCTTTTAGGCGACCAAGCTTGAAGTGGATCGGGCCAATCGTGGTTATCAATAAAAGGCATTTCAATGGTTAATGCCATTTTACCAAATCTTTGTGCTAAGTGGGGTGTACAAATTCTTAAATCGGCTTTTCTAGGCTCATCTTTTTCATAGCCAAACTTATCTTGAAAATCAGGACAGCTTCTTATCCAAGCGCTAATAAACTGTTTTTCTTTTTCAGCAATTTTATTGGTGTAGTTTGGTATTCCTTCGGCAGCAGAAATAAAGTTGTAAGGAATTTCTTCGTCTCCATGAACATCTAAACACAAATCTAAACCCAATTCATCCATTTTATTCCTAACATGAAAAACCTCAGGACTTTTTTCTAAACTTGGCTCATTCCACTCTCTATTTAAATTAGCGCCTGCTGCATTACTTCTCAAATTTCCTAGAATGCTTCCATCAATATTCATGTTTGGAACAACATAAAAAACGGCATTATGATGCAGGTATTTAGCCACCGGATCATCTTCATTTAATAAGCGTTTTAGAAAACCTTGCATAAACCATTCAGCCATGCTTTCGCCCGGGTGTTGCCTAGCTATTACCCAAATCTTTTTCTTGCTTTTACCTTCAAACCCAATTTTCAAAAAGTCAATATCTCGTCCTTGCACCGTTTGTCCCAAAACCTCATGAGCACATAAAGGGTTTGTTTGGCATTCGGCCACCAACTCTAAATGTTGTTCGTAGGTGTAAGGAGGGTAATAAGCAAAGTAGATGGATGAGTATGGACTTTCAAACTCAAATGTTAAAGCTTTACCATCGTAATTTGAATCTACTATAAACCAATTTTGTTTGTCGTAAGAAGCATAAACATTGTAATCTTTCCAAAAAGGGTATGTTGTTTCTGAGGCATTTACAATGCTTACTTTACAATATTCATCTTTAACACCATTAATTCTAAAAAAGAAATATTGTAAATAATCGGAGTTAGTATCTTTTCTAACTTTCAGCTGAATGTCGTTTGGATTTTCCGCGTTTTCAACCTCAATGTTTCCACTATCAAAATTGGAAGAAATTCTTATCATGATATTATGATTTTTAAATTAATTATTAAGCTGTTACAGGAACTCCCAAAGCTTCTTCAACATATCTAAAAGTAGATAATATTTCAGGTTTTCCATCAATAATAGCTATGTCGTGTTCAAAATGAGCAGAAGGTTTACCATCTGATGTAACAATGGTCCAACCATCTTTTAATTGCTTAACTCTTCTAGTACCCAAATTTATCATAGGTTCTATGGCGAGCACCATTCCTTCTTCAACTTTTTTACCTCTCCCCCTTTTTCCATAATTCGGCACTTCAGGTGGTTCATGAAGTTTTTCACCTAGTCCATGGCCAACTAACTCTCTAACAACTCCATATCCAAAACCTTCAACGTAAGATTGAACTGCGTAGCCAATGTCTCCAATTCTATTTCCATAAACAGCGGCTTCAATACCTAAATACAAGCTTTTTTTGGTGCGTTGGCAAAGAAGCTTGGTTTCTTCAGCTACCTCGCCAATTTCAAAAGTATAGGCGTGATCTCCATAAAATCCGTTCATCAATGCACCACAATCCACAGAAACAATATCGCCGTTTTTTAAGGATTTATCCGTAGGTAGCCCGTGTACAACAGCCTCATTAACAGAGGTTAAAAGAGTTGATGGACATCCATATAAACCTTTAAATCCGGGCTCAGCTCCTAAATCTCTAATAAACTCTTCGGCCAATTTATCTAAATGCTTTGGGGTAACACCTTCTTTTATTTCGGTGGCAATCATTCCCAATGTTTTTGAAACAATTAAGGCGCTTTGCCTAGCGAGTTCAATTTGTTCTCTTGTTTTTAAAATTGGCTTTCCCATTTAATTAAGGCTTTTCAAATTTTTTTAATTCTAAATTATTTCCATCAAAAACGGCATAGGTAAAATCTTGTATCCAATCGCCTAAATTGATGTATTTACTACGCTCTGAAAGGTTAATATTCAAGGGTAAATGTCTATGTCCGAAAATAAAATAATCGTAGTGTTTTTCTTGTAATTTTCTTTTACAATACTGAACTAGCCATTCATTTTCTTCACCTAAAAATTGCTTATCGTAACCTCCTGTTGAAATTCTGCTTTTCCTACTCCAATAGTTAGCCAAACCAATACCAATGTTTGGGTGCAACCAACCAAACAACCATTGGCAAAAGGGGTTTCCAAATATTTTTTTTAGCCTTTTGTAACCTTTATCTCCAGGTCCTAAACCATCTCCATGACCAATGAAAAATACTTTTCCATTTACTTCTCTTACAATAGGCTTTCGGTACATTTTTACCCCTATTTCTTTGGGTAAATAATCAAAAGCCCACATATCGTGATTTCCAATAAAAAAGTTAATTGGTATTCCCTTATCTGCAAGTGCTGCTAACTTACCAAGCAGTCTTGTAAAACCTTTTGGAACAGCATGTTTATATTCAAACCAAAAATCAAATACGTCGCCAACTAAATAAAGCTCACCTAGCTCCGGTTCAATTTTATTTAACCAAGCAACAAAGTGTTTTTCTCTAATTAGACTTTGCTCGAAGTTAGGAGCGCCCAAATGAAGATCAGAAGCAAAAAATATTTTTTTTTCTATAATGGTAAGATTTACATGTTGTCATCTACATTCCACTCGCCATAGGCCGTTCCTGTTTCGCGGATTTTAATGGAATATAAGCTGCAGTTTTGAGGTAATTTATTCATGAGTCTTTCGGCAAAATCAGAAAGCATATTCTCAATAGTTGGTTGGTAAGGTACTTTAACGATTTTATTTCCGAAACCGAACAATGTTGGGTCTAAAGTTGCGTGTTTAGAGTTTCCATTTACTACAAAAGCGTGGTCTAGCTCGTCTACAATCTCAGATTTTACAATTTTTTTTATGTCTCCAAAATCAATTACCATCCCGTACTTAGGATTTTTTTCATCGGTAATAGGCTCTCCCTTTACGGTAATATCCATGGTGTATGAATGTCCATGGATGTTGGCACAATCACCATCATAATTTGGTAGTGCAGAGGCCATCTCCCAAGTAAATTGTTTAGTAACTCTAACCGTTTTCATTTTTTAAGTTTAGGATATTTTATCTTGTAAGAAGCCCTTACCATTCCTTTTGTAATAAGGTTTAGTTTTTTGGATAACATTTTTCTTTTTAAGCCAGAAATACGGTCAATAAAAAGCACGCCTTTTACGTGGTCATATTCATGCTGAATAATTCTTGCAGCAATTCCATCAAACACCTCAGTGTGTTCTTTAAAATCTCTATCAAGATATTTTAACTTAACAGTTTCTTGCCTATCTACATCAAATCTTAACTCCGGAAAACTAAGGCACCCTTCGTTAAAAGCCCATTCATCTCCTGTTTCTTCAATAATTTCAGGATTAATAAAAACCTTTTTAAAGTCTTTTAAATGCTCATATCCTTCATCTTCAGCAAAAGGTGAAGCATCTACAATAAAAAGTCTAATTGACTTTCCTATTTGTTGAGCTGCTAGACCTACCCCATTAGATGCATACATTGTTTCAAACATATCATCTATTAACTGTTGTAAATCTGGATAGTCTGGAGTAAGAGTTTCTCCATCTTCTCTTAGTACAGGATTTCCGTAGGCATAAACGGGTAATACCATTGTTTAATTTTTTTGCAAAAGTACAAATCAAAAACAGAACATATTCTATTCGTAAAAAGGCGTAATTAATGCTTTACTTTGCAGCAAATTAGTGACTTTGCATAGTATTTCAGAAGAAAATTACTTAAAGGCGATTTATACCCTAACTAAGTTTAATGCGGCGGCAAACACCAACGATATCGCCGAAAGGCTAAATGCTAAAGCCTCTTCTGTAACTGATATGGTAAAAAAACTATCCCAAAAAGGACTGATAAACTACAAAAAGTATTACGGAGTAACTTTAACTGAAAAAGGCCAAAAAACCGCTTTAATTATTGTGAGAAAGCATAGGCTTTGGGAAACTTTTTTACATAAAAAATTAGATTTTTCTTGGGATGAAGTTCATGAAATTGCCGAGGAATTAGAACACGTAAGTTCTACGGAGTTAATTAATAGAATTGATAGGTATTTAGGCTATCCGAAATTTGACCCACACGGAGATCCAATACCCAATAAAGATGGCGTAGTGAACCCACATAAAAACTTTTTTATTAGCGATTTAAATTTGGGGGATAAGGCTATAATCACAGGTATTAAAGACTCATCGGCAGATTTTTTAAGGTATTTAGGGAAAATAAAACTTGTATTAGGAGCCGAAATTGAAGTAATTGATAAAATGGATTTTGATAATTCTATGGCTATCAAAATCTATGAAAAGAAAATGCTAAATATTTCTGAGCATATTAGTTCAAACATTTACATTAAAGCAAAAGCAGAATGAACAAAGTTCAGATTAAAAATAGAAAGGCAAAATTTGAATACGAATTTTTAGATACCTATACTGCAGGTTTGCAACTTACAGGTACTGAAATAAAATCGATTAGGCAAAACAAAGCAAGCATTCAAGAAGCATATTGCTACCTGCATGAAGGTGAAGTATTCGTTAAGGGAATGTTTATAGCCGAATATGAACAAGGGGGTTATGCCAACCACGAACCAAGGCGAAACAGAAAGTTACTACTACTAAAGCATGAAATTGAAAAAATTGAAAAAAAATTAAAAGATAAAGGAGTAACTATTGTACCTACTTTGCTTTTTATTGCTGAAAGTGGTTATGCCAAATTAAATATAGCAGTAGCTAAAGGAAAAAAGATTTACGATAAAAGGGAATCTATTAAAGATAAGGATATCAAAAGAGACTTAGACAGAAGAATGAAATAAAAAAAACCTTGTCAATTTCTCGACAAGGATTTTTATTGATTGTATGTTTTTGAAATTTACTCTTGTGTTGCAGTGAAAGAACCAACTGCTGTATAGCTATTGCTAGAAGAGTTTGTTACTGCTGTACCACCAAAAGGAGTAAAAGTATTATTGGTGTTACCTGTAAAGCTAGATTCTAAATCAACAATTATTTCATCATTAGCTAATTTGGTTAACAACCAAGTATCTTCCGGAAGATTAGTGTAAGAATAAGTAAGTACAGACTCAGTCACGTCAGTTTCAGTTGGAGAACCATCGGTATATGTCCAAACTTCAGTTTCTGTTTTTGTTCTTGTACCATTGTCGTAAAAGAAGAAAACTCTTTCTTTAGAGGCAGACTCACCAACTCCTTCGTTAAAATCCCAAGTACCTGATATCTCTTCAACTACTGTTACAGTAACCGTATAAGAACCTGAACTATAGGTATTCATATCTTCATAGGTTTTTGAAGAAGTTGATTTGAAAGTACCATCCTTTTCAATTGTTATGGTTTTTGAATAATTACTGAAAACTGTAGTGTCTCTTGATGTATTTGATGTACCTCCTACTGAGTTAGTATAAGTTGTATATTCTGTAATAGATGTACCATCAAAAGTTTCTTCAGTTAAAGTTGTATTAGAAGAAATAGTACCACCTGAGCTTGTGCTTGTAGATTCATCAGTGGTAGTAAGTGTCATATCGGTTAAAGTCCACTCACCGGCTAATCTAGCTTTTCTACTTCTTAAAGATAATCCTGGATCTTCTTCTCCTTTTTTACATGATTGAAAAGCAGGTGCAAAAAATAATCCTGCTATAGCAACTAGTGCAAACTTTTTTAATGTTTTCATAATGTTAAGTGAAATTTAATTTTTGCAAATGTAAGTTGATGTTGAGTTGAAAATCAAATGATATTTATCAATTTTCAAATAAATACGGTAAATAACTTAGGGTAGATATCTTATAACTTTTCAAAAGTTAACTCCGCAGAGTTAATTATAGCCCCATCTTCTGTATTCATAGTAGAGCTGTAATACAATACTAATTTATCGTTTCTAAGCTCTTTGATATTATAAATAAAGCCATTAGTTGGGTTTTCAATTTCAATAGCTTCTACATCAGCCCCGCCAATAGAATTTTTTTCTTCGCTATACTCTTTAATTAAAACCAACTGCGATTTTGAGGGTATATCGTTTTTACCTCCGGCAAAATTCCAAATACCTCGTTCAAAATATAAAAATTCATATGCTATACTACCATTATTGAAAAAGTCATCGGGGTAATTATAGGTTTTATCTATTGAGTAATTCCCGTTTGATTCAAACTCAAAAATTATGGTAGTGGGCAAAGAATCTGAAGTATTGTTTGGCGTTTGCTCTACCTGCAATCCGTTTTCAAAATATGTTGTGGTATCTGCCTTAATCCATTCTGCTTTCTTAAGCTCCCAAGTTCCCGAA
The DNA here is from genome assembly GCA_018623405.1 of Crocinitomicaceae bacterium. Lineage (GTDB taxonomy): Bacteria > Bacteroidota > Bacteroidia > Flavobacteriales_G > Salibacteraceae > JAAZVO01. The sequence goes on along the minus strand of JAAZVO010000048.1, from coordinate 4,436 downwards.
AGCCTATTGGTGCGTGTTCTTAAAGAAAAAAGAGGATCATTTTCACCTTTCTTACAACCCCAAAAAGAAGAAATAAAAATAAAAGCTATAAAAGGAACAAATTTTAATTTCATTACTTACTGAAGAAATAGCTCAACGTAATTAAAGCACTATTATTAAAATTAAACCCTAACTCGTTGGTAAAGTTTGAGCCAAGAGTTCTTGTAACTACAGGCTGACCTGAAATAGGAGTATCAATTATTGTGGTAGAATAATCTCCCCCTCTTCGAGCATTGTAAAAACCAAACGTGTATTCTGCACCTAAGGCAAGTTTTGGGGCAATAAAATAATTAAACCCAAAGGTTGAATACAGCCCAAATAAAAAACCTCCGGGAAATTGTCCATCATATTCTCTTCGGGCTGTTCCGGTAGTATCTGTAGTTAATTGGGTACTTTTTTGATTATTTCTTCCTAAAAAACCAAAGTTAAACCCTGCTCCAAAAAATGGGTCTATTCTTTTGTATTTGGTAAAATGTTTTTCAAATCCAGGGTTTAAGTAAAAATTAAATTGTGTGGAGGTAGAATCAAATTCAACTTGTGTATTGCCAACTGAATCTACTCTAGTAAGGTTGTTTCTAAAACCATCAATACCAAAACCCAGTCTAAAAGCTAAATGATCGCGCCAAAAGTATCGCATGGCAAAAACATCATTTCCACTTAGGTCTTGGGTGGGTGTAAGGTTTAATGCATTTAAAAAGCCATTCAACTGAAGGGTAACTCCAAAATCGCCTGCTAGGGCTTTATCATTTTCAGTAAAGTTTGAACGCTGTGCAAAAGCTGAAAATGATAGAACAAAAAATGTAACTGCAATTAAAAATCTCATTGAAATTATTTGTGTCTTAAAACGAAGGTAACCAACTTATATTATTCCTTGTTTTCTAACATAGGAACAAAGGCAAAGTCTCCTGTATTTTGAGTATTTATTTTGCCGTTTGAATCTTTGGTGATATAAAGCATTTTCTGAACATCATTATCTCCAACCGGAATTACCATAATACCTTCAGGTTTTAATTGTTCTACTAATGCTTCTGGTACATATGGAGCACCACAAGTAACAATAATTTTATCAAATGGAGCAAATGCTGGTAACCCTTTGTAGCCGTCTCCATAAAAAAACCTAGGTCTGTAGCCCCAAGTTGGTAAATCTGTTTTTGCTTTTTGATACAATGAACGGTGCCTTTCTATGGTAAACAACTTTGCTCCTAATTTATGAAGTATTGCTGCTTGGTATCCTGAGCCTGTTCCTATTTCGAGTACTTTATCCCCTTTTTTGATGTTTAATAGCTCTGTTTGAAAAGCTACTGTGTATGGTTGAGAAATTGTTTGGCCTGAACCTATAGGAAAAGCATTGTCTTCATATGCAAATTCCAAAAAACCAGAATCAAAGAAAAAATGCCTCGGAACTTCAAGAATAGCTTGTAAAACTTCTTCACTCTTTATCCCTTTTTCTTTCAAAACTTCTACAAGTTTCTTACGCATTCCTTTTGTTCTAAACGTATCCTGCATCTTTTCTATTGAATGAATGGTTCAAAATTAGTTAATATGCCACTACAGGAGGGTTTTCATTTTTTAACTTTTAATTGCTAAAAAGTAAAAAAGCATAACCTTGATTGCCCAATCTATCGCAATAGCTTTGTAATGAAATTAGGTTATGGTACGTATTGGCGTTTTAGGAGCAGGACATTTAGGTAAAATCCATATTAAACTCATCAAAGAAATTGAAGAGTTTGAATTAGTTGGATTTTATGACCCTGACTTCGAAAAAGCCGAAAGTGCTAGGAAAGAGTTTGGGGTAGAACCCTTTTTAAGTATAGATGATTTAATAGAAAATGTTGATGCGGTTGATGTTGTAACCCCCACCCTATCGCATTTTGAATGTGCTGAAAAAGCCATCAAAAACTCAAAACATGTTTTTATTGAAAAACCTGTAACCAATACTAGAGAAGAAGCAAAAACTTTGATTAACCTTTCTCATGAAGCAAATGTTAAAGTTCAAGTTGGGCATGTAGAAAGATTTAACCCTTCCTATGTTGCCGCAGCCCCTTTTGTTAGCCAGCCCATGTTTATTGAAACCCATAGGCTAGCCCAATTTAACCCAAGAGGAACAGATGTTTCTGTTGTTTTAGACCTCATGATTCATGATATTGATATCATTTTAAGTGTTGTAAAAAGTAATATCAAAAAAGTAAGTGCTAGTGGTGTGGCTGTAATTTCAGATACCCCTGATATTACCAATGCTAGGATTGAGTTTGACAATGGGTGTGTTGCCAACCTTACTGCAAGTAGAATTTCTTTGAAAAACATGAGAAAGTCTCGGTTTTTTCAAAAGGATGCTTACATCTCAATGGATTTTTTAGATAAAAAAGTTGAAGTTGTTAGAATTAATGAGGTTGAGGGTGTTCCCGATCCGTTTGCTGTAACAATAGACCCCGGCAAAGACAAACCATTAAAGCAAATTTCTTTCGAAAATCCGAAAGTGGAAGAAACCAACGCTATTAAAGTAGAATTACAACATTTTGCGGCTTCAATATTAAAAGATAAACCTATTGCAGTAACTATTGAAGATGGTTACAATGCCTTAGATGTTGCTTATTCTGTGGTAGATAAGCTAAAATTATCCCCCAGTTTATTTCAAGAATAATTTTTTCAATTTTTTCTGCAATATTGCAACCCTTTTTGCGTTTTTTAAACGCCCTTTGAGTTGTGGTTATTGTGAGGTATTTTGGTTTAGCGTTTTTCATCCTAATATTTTCAGCTTGTAGCATTTTCGACAAGCCTGAAGAAATACCTGCGTATTTAACCATCAACTTACCTACTGTTAATACAGATGAAATAACTCAAGGAGCAAACACACATAATATTGTTGATGGTTGGGTTTATGTAAACGATGAACCTATTGGAGTACTTGAATTGCCGGCAACAATCCCCATATTAAATAAAGGAAAAGTAAGTATTGATGTTTTTGCCGGAGTTAAAAACAATGGATTTGAAGCCCAACGTGAAAATTATCCTTTTTACAGAGCCTACTCAGTTGATACGGTATTAGTTGCAAAAGAAACCGTAACCTTAAATCCAACTTTTGAATATAAAGCTGATGCTAACTTCCTTTTGAATGAAGATTTTGAAGGATTAGATATTGGTTTAGACAGTTCTCAATTTAGCTTAGGAAATGCTGTTTTTAATTCTCAGGTAGTTAGATCAGGAGTAGCATCTGCCCACATAAAATTAAGTGAAGATAGATTTTACGCCGAAGTAGTAACGAAAGAAAAGGTAGTTCTTCCAAAACTTGGTCAACCAATTTATTGCGAATTAGATTACAACTGTGATGTAGATTTTGAAGTACGTTTAATTTCAAATAACCCCAATGGTAGCATTTACCGAGATCAAATAATTATCTTGAAGTCAACCCAAGGTAATTGGAATAAAGTTTACATTGATTTAGCAGTTCCTGTGTCCAACAGTCAGCAGGCGGATACATACCAATTAGGATTTGAGTGCGACTTGATAAATAACCCAAGAGAAGCCAACATATATTTAGATAACCTAAAAATTATCGCAGATTAATGAATAGAAGGCTTCAAACCATAAAATATTTAATTGTTGATTACCTATCTGCAGCCTTAGCCTGGGGATTATTTTTTGCCTTCAGAAAAATTTACATAGAGCCTCAAAAGTTTGGTGTTCCTATTGAATTAGATTTTAATGATAGATTTTTTTATGCCTTATTTATTATTCCTCTTTTTTGGATTTTACTTTATTATGCTGCAGGAGATTACCAAGACATTTACCGAAAATCGAGGTTAAAGGAATTAGGGCAAACCCTGTTTATCTCGCTTTTTGGAGTAATTCTATTGTTTTTTACCCTCTTATTAGATGATGAAATTGCAAGTTATAAAAACTATTACATCTCATTTAGTGCATTATTAGGATTTCATTTTTTCTTTACTTACCTCTTTAGATTAATGCTCACAAGCATTACCGCCTTTAGAATCCACAATAGAATAATAGGTTTTAATACACTTATTGTAGGAAGTAACACAAAAGCTTTAGAATTATTCGAAGAGCTTGAAGGTCAAAAAAAATCGTCAGGATTTAAATTAGTTGGCTTTGTCCACATTAATGGTAAACACGACCACATGTTAGACCAAAAGCTTGACCACTTAGGGCATTTTGATAACATTAAAGAGATTATTAATGAACATGAAATAGAAGAAGTTATTTGTGCCATTGAAACCTCTGAACATGGAAAAATTGGCAAAATCGTGAATGACTTAGAAGGTACAGATGTTAAAGTAAAAATTATTCCTGATATGTATGATATTCTTTCAGGCCAAGTAAAAATGTCTTCAATTTTTGGTGCCCCACTAATTGAGATTACCAAAACTATAATGCCTCAA
>JAAZVO010000271.1 GCA_018623405.1 Crocinitomicaceae bacterium | reverse complement strand
CCTCTCATGATTTACAAGAACCATTGCGTAAAATTCAAGCTTTCGGTGATAGGATAAAAACCAAAGAGTACCAAAACTTAACTGAAAAGGGGAGAGATTACCTTGATAGATTGTTAAACGCCTCCCACCGAATGCAAGTTTTAATAAATGATTTACTTTCATTTTCGAGGGTTTCAACCCGTGCTAAGCCATTTATTAATTTAGATTTAAATGCTGTAGCCAAAGAGGTTTTATTAGATCTTGAAATTCTAATTGAACAAACTAATGCAAAAGTTGAGGTAGAAAACCTACCTACCATTGAGGCAGATCCAACACAAATGAGGCAGTTGTTTCAAAACTTAATTATTAATGCCATCAAGTTTGTTGAAGAGGGAAAAACACCCCAAGTTAAAATATTTGCTGAAAAGTTTCAGCGAAAAGCGCATCTTGATGCTACTCCTGGAGATACCTTTGTAGAAATATATTTTAAAGATAACGGAATAGGAATCGAGGAAAAGTTTGTGAGCAAGATTTTCAATATTTTTTCTAGATTAGAGGGAAGAAAATACAAAGGCTCCGGAATTGGTCTATCTATTTGTAAAAAGATTGTTAGCCGCCATGGTGGAGATATTAATGTTTCAAGTAAACCCAACGAAGGAACCACATTTATTATTAAATTAGCTACAAAACAAACCGCTTAACTAAATCAATGTCGAAATACAATTCATACATTTTAGTGGCTGAGGATGATGAAGAAGACAGAATGTTGTTAGAGGAAGCTTTAGATGAAATTAAGCTTGAAAGAAACATTCAGTTTGTTAGCAATGGTCAAGAATTAATAGATTTTCTTCATACAACTAAAACAAATAAAACTAAACTTCCTGAGTTAATTTTATTGGATCTTAACATGCCTAAAAAAGATGGCAGAGAGGCCTTAAATGAAATTAAGCACATTAGCGAATTCAAAAAAATTCCTGTTATAGTTTTATCAACTTCTACCGATAAGGAAGACATAGAGAAAATTTATAATCTAGGAGGAAACTCATTCATTTCCAAGCCAAATACCTACACCTCGCTAATTGAAATAGCCAAAGAGATAAAAAGGTATTGGTTAGAATTAGTAAGATTACCCAATTTAGAGCTTAACCCCAATTAATGGCAGAGAAGTTAAAAGTACTCTTCATTGATGATGATGAAGATGACTTTCTAATTGTTGAAGATTTACTTTCAGAGAAAAAATTACAGCGCTTCGAATTAATTTGGGAGCCTGATGGCAGTAAGGCTCAAGACCTCCTTGCTTCAAATGAGTTTGATGCTATTTTACTGGATTATAGGTTAGGCGCATTAAGTGGATTCGATATTATCAAAAAGTTTAATCCACTTAATCTATCGGGTCCTGTAATATTGCTTACAGGGCAGGAAGATGATGAGCTAGACAAGGTTGCAACCAAAGCCGGTTTTGCAGACTATTTGGTAAAAGCAGATTTAAAAGCAGATTTGTTGGAGCGATCTTTACGCTACAACATAGAGCAGTTCAAAAACTTAAAAGAAATAAGGGAGCTCAATAAAAATCTTGAAAAAAAAGTTAAGGACAGAACCTTTGAGTTAAATGATGCGGTTAAAAAGTTAAAAGAAAACAACAAAAATCTCAGACAAGAAATAAAAAGGCGAAAAGAAACTGAAAACGCCCTTTACGAATCTCAGTTAATGTATAATGCCATTACTTCAAATTTCCCCAAAGGCTCTATAAATGTCTTTAACAGAAAGTATGTTTATATTTTTTCTGATGGTAGAGACTTAAAAGAAATTGGAGTTGATAAGAAATTTATTAGAGGTGTAAAACTTCTCGATTTTCTGCCGGAAAAGGAAGGCGAAATATTTACAAAAAATCTCGATCGAGTTTTCGAAGGAAAAAATGTCTCATTTGAAATACCCTTAAATAACAGATATTTTAAAATTCATGGGGTGCCATTACCTAATAAAGAAAATGAGATAGAAAACATTATGGTAGTGGCCCAAAACATTACCGAGCAAAAAGAAAGTGAAGAAAAAATAAAAAAATCTTTAGAAAAAGAAAGGGAATTAAATGAGCTCAAAACAAGGTTTGTTTCAATGGCTTCTCATGAGTTTAGAACTCCTTTAGCAACAATACTTTCTTCCACCTCTTTGGTAGATAAATATCGCAAAACCCAAAAGTTTGAAGGGATAGAAAAACACACAAATAAAATTAGAAACAATGTTGTTCATCTCACACAAATATTAAATGACTTCTTATCATTCGGAAGGCTAGAAGAAGGTAAAGTTAACTACAACCCTGAGCTAATTAACGTAATTGAGTTGGTTGAAGAAACTGTTGAAGATTTGCAAGAAATTTCCAAAAAAGGTCAAGAAATTGAGTTGTATAGTAACCTTGATAAAATAATGATTCCAATAGACCCACAGGTGCTAAAAAATGTTTTGTATAACCTAATTTCAAACGCTAGTAAATATTCCTCAGAAAACTCTCATATAATAGTAAAGGTTATTGATTCTGATAAAGATTTAATGTTATCTGTTCAAGATTTTGGAATGGGAATTCCTGATAAGGAGCAAAAATTATTGTTCGATAGGTTTTTTAGAGCAAGTAATGCAAGCAACATTCAAGGTACAGGTTTAGGTTTAAACATCGTTAAAAAATATGTTGATTTAATGGGGGGAACTATTAATTTTATGAGCCGCTTTAATGAAGGTACCACGTTTGTAATTAATGTTCCTAAATAGTATTATTGGTTTATGAAGAAAATTTTGCTGATTGAAGACAATCCGGATATGAGAGAGAATACTGCTGAAATATTAAGCCTTTCAAATTTTGAGGTATATACAGCAGAGAATGGAAAAGTTGGAGTTGACAAAGCAAAAAGGGTTAACCCCGATTTAATTATTTGTGATATTATGATGCCTGAGCTTGATGGCTATGGTGTATTACATATTTTAGGACGAAACCCTGATACCGCCAAAATTCCCTTTATTTTTCTTACAGCCAAAGTAGAAAAAGAAGATATCAGAAAAGGCATGAACATGGGGGCTGATGATTACCTTACCAAGCCTTTCTCTGATGTAGAGCTTTTGGATGCAGTAGAAATGCGTCTTAAAAAAGCTGAGATTTTAAAAAGAGAATATTCAAGAGATATTCAAGGTGTAAAAGATTTTCTTTCTGAAGCAAAAGAATACAAAGAGTTAGAAGAACTTTCTGAAGACAAAGAACTAAAAACACTTGCCAAAAAAGATTTAGTTTTTAGGGAGGGTAGTTACCCAATTGGAATATACTACCTCAATAAAGGAAAGGTAAAAACATACATGACTAATGATGATGCTAAAGAATATATAACAGGTTTGTATAAAAGCGGCGAGTTTTTTGGCTATTCAACTATACTTGAAAATAAGCCCTATACGGAGTCTGCAATGGCCTTGGAAGATAGTGAAGTTTGCCTTATACCAAAAGAAGAGTTTTTCTCTTTGCTATACTCAAATAAAGATGTAGCCAAAAAGTTCATTTCTATGTTGTCTAATAACCTATTGGCCATGGAAGAAAGACTTATAGATTTGGCATACAATTCAGTAAGAAAAAGAGTTGCACAATCTTTAATGCTTTTGAAAGAAAAATACGAAAAAGAGGGTGTAGATATTTTTAATATGTCTATTTCTCGTGAAGATTTAGCCAATATTGTTGG
>JAAZVO010000270.1 GCA_018623405.1 Crocinitomicaceae bacterium | reverse complement strand
TGATATTTACAATTTGCTCACTAGAGTCTGCCCCTTCTTCTTCAGTGTAAGAATAATTACCATCTTGTTGGTCACATGAGGTAATTAGGAGCAAGGACAAAAGAATAAAGCCTAAAGGGACTAATCCTTTTGTAATTCTTTTAAATAAGTCTAAATATTTCTTCATCAATTAAAATCCTTCGACAAGCTCAGGGTAAGATTTTTACTTTTCTCTTAAAACAGATTCTACCCAACCTTTTCCCCATTCTTCAATTTCTTTTTCGCTCCAAAGTTCGGGATAGAATATTCTTTTTTGAAAGCGTGGAGGTAAATATTTTTGCCAATTGGTTCCTCCCGTTGCAGCAATATCTGAAGGGTCTTGTTGCAAATAACGCACGGCAGATTTATAATGAACCAAAGGCCAATTAACATTTACATTTACATCTAACTGACGAAGCGCTAATATGGTTGATTCATTGTTTTGCTCCTCTTCAGAGAGGTTTTTGTAACAGCTCCACATATTTTTAGTTCTGTAGGCCTTGGCTAATGCAATAAATTGGTCTTTGTATTTTTCCTCAAACTGTTTTAGTGTAAGGGTTTTTTTACCCGATTCAAGCTCTGTAGCACCTTTTTTCCAATAAATCCATTCAAACATATTTGGAATATCCTCTTCAGTATATGATGCTGAAAACTTTTGCCTTTCATCTTTTTCTACCAATTGAAGGAAGTTGGCACAAGCAATTTCAATCATTCTATACTGCCCCGATTGAAAACCGGAGGCCGGCAATAAACTCATGCGGAATTTTAGAAATTGTTCTTTCTCCATTCCGTTTATCATGATTTCGAAACTCTTTGTTAAGGCTTCAAAATACCTGTTTACTCTTGTGATACGCGCAGTAAAAAACGCTCCCGAAAGGTTTTCCTTATTGGCAATTTGCTCTAACTCGTGTAACGAAAGCTTAAAATACAATTCAGTTACCTGATGGTACATTATGAAGATTACCTCATCAGGAAAATTGGTGCGGGGTTTCTGTAAACTAAGCAAGGTATCTACCTGAATGTAATCCCAATACTTAACGTAATCGGCATATAAAAGACCTTCTAAATAGGAGTTTAGGTCTTGCCCAATTGCGGCATATTTTTCTTGAAGTAATTTAAGGTTTTCTAGTGTTTTTGGTTCAAACTCCATTGTGGGTAGGTTTTAGCAAATAAAATTAAAGAATGAATACTGCAACTTTTTTAGGGCTGCACCTTTTTAACAGTACTTTGTGCAAGATGAAGGAGTATAAATTTTAAAAATTAAAGAGAGTTGTTTTGCGCTAAAAGCTCAATAAACTTTTTAGCAATTACGCTTGAGTTATATTTTCTTACAGCTGCCTCTTTTGCTAAAATGGCTTTTTGTTTTGCAGCATCAATGTTGTTTTCAATTGCTTGAAGTTGTTTCAAAAAGCTTGTTTCATCGTTGGGTTCATACAGCCATCCTAAATTGCCGGCTTCTAATAGCTCAGGCGTTCCTCCTGCATTTGTGCCAAAAACAGGTGTTCCGCTTGCCATCGCTTCAATGGTTACTGCACCGAAAGTTTCTGCTTGTGAGGCCATTACCAAAAGGTCTAAACTACGATAAATGGGCAGTAGGTCTTTGGTAAAAGGCAAAAAAGTAACCCTTTCTGATAAATCCAAATTTTTTGAAATTTCTATTAGCTCTTCTAAATGATTTTCGTACTCACCCCTTGTAGGTTCTCCAACAATTAGCAAATGCCAATTAGGTAATTTGGGCAATTGCTCAATTACAAACTGCTGTCCTTTTTTTGGGTCTATTCGGCCCACAATGCCCATTATTTTTTTATCAGTTGCTAAACCAATTTGAGCTCTTGCCTTTTCTGGTAAAGGTGAGGATTGCGTAAACTTTTGCAGATTTAATGGCAAGGGAATTACATCAACTTTTGCGGGATTTATTTTGGTGTTTTCAATTGCTTGTTGTTTTAAACCATTTAAAGTGGCAACCCATTTAGCCAAACTGTTGAATTTTAATGAATGGTAAAAATCTTTTTTACTAATTCCCAATTGCATGGCCTGCCAAAAGAAAAGTTGAAGGTCGGGGTGTTTTAGTTTTTTGCACCACACTAAAACATCTAAATCTTTATTATCCCTAAAAATTACTTTTTCAACCCCCTCAGCTTTAAGCATTTTTCCATAGCGGTTGGCAGCCTTAAAATCGAGGTATTTTTTATGCTTTACTACTTGAAAAACTTGAATTTCTGAATCAATTAGCTCAAGGTAAGGTGCTCGCTCAGCAGTAAAAAACTTTACGGTTAAACCCTCACCTGCTAATAAGTTGGCCAATTTCACCAAATTGCGTTCTAACCCTCCATTTGAGGTAGAGCCACAGAAAACACCAATGGGTTTATTGCCCATTATGGATAAGTTTTGAAGGAATTTTCCAAATGATGTTCAAATCGGCATTGGGTGTAAGCTCTATCTCACCTTCGTAAACAAAGGTTTTTTCAGGCAATCTTTTTTCACCATAACTTCCTGCGCTCCATCTTTGGTTGCCATCAGCATCAAATACAACTTTTAACTTGTATTTTCCGGTAGTTAATTGCTCAAATAGAAATTGCTTTTTGGCCTTTCCCGGAGATTTTCTTTTAACCTCTTTGCCTTGCCCATCTAAAAGGTAAAGCATTAAGTCATCTTTCCAATCTAAAGAGTCGAAATCTACAATGATATTTCCAAACTTGGTGCTGTCTTTTACACCAAAACCCACTTTAAAAGTATCGGCAGTTTGCAAGCCTCCTATGGCTTTAATGGCAGAGTCTTCAATAATTAATTCATATCTAGTTTCAGGGTTCCAAACATGTGCAAGGGTGAACGACTCATCTCTTTCTTTAAAATTTATTTTTATGGCTTGGTTTGCTGAGTCGGCAATCAAAAATATTTTAGAAGTATCAACCGCTATTAGTGGAATATTCGAGGTGATTTTTAACTCTTCGAAATATGGAACTCCACCAACATTATTGATGGGTTTTAATTCTAGTTTAGGTAATTTTTTAGGGTCTAATTCAAATAAAAACTCGTTGGTGTCTAAAATTTCTCCATTGGCATCTACGTAAAAACTTAAGGTGTCTAATGCTTCAGGCTCGGGGAACCAAAAAATAAGTGAATCGTTAGGAAGTTTGGTGTTGCTGAAATACCAATCCTGTTTAAATGTTTTTCCAATGGGCATTAATTGCACCTTACTAGCAGGTTGATTTAGCACCATTTTTAGTTTGTAGGGATTTTCTAGCTTTATATCTTTAATAAATTGGGTTTTGTTTTCCTCTTCGAATAACCGCAGATTAAGCGTTGTGTCTTGTTGTAGATTTATGCTTGAAGCTAAAAATGCCACCTTTTCGTTGGGTAAATCATAGAGAAAGTTTCCGTTTTTATCTTCCAATGCAAATAGTTGGTATTCTCCATGAGCAATAAAATCTATCTTAAAGCTTCCGTCTTTATCTGTTCTAGAATAGTAATCGGGTCTTTTTTTGGCCACTACAGAATCTTCAAGACTTTTGTAAAGTAATACCGCCATATCCTTTGCCATACCTAATTCAAAAGCATCAAATACTTTTCCTGAAATGGAAAGAGAATCCAAATAATCACCGGTAGAAAAAACTATGATGTTACTATCCAAAGGGTTGTTCTCATTCAAATCAACCAAACCTTTTCCAAAATTGAACTGATAGG
>JAAZVO010000269.1 GCA_018623405.1 Crocinitomicaceae bacterium | reverse complement strand
TTGGGTTTTCCATTTATTTTTAGAGGAGCCCTTGATGTTAGAGCAACTACCATTAATGAGGAAATGAAACTAGCAGCTGTAAAAGCAATTGCAGAGCTTGCAAAAAAATCAGTTCCTGAAGAAGTAAACATTGCTTACAACGAAAAGAATTTAGCTTTTGGTAGAGAATATTTTATTCCGAAACCATTAGATCATAGGTTAATTACAACCGTAGCGCCGGCAGTTGCTAAAGCTGCAATGGACTCCGGAGTGGCTCAAATTCCTATTGTAAATTGGGCCAAGTATAAGGAGGAACTTAGCAAAAGAATTGGGCTTGACGATAAGTTGGTGAAAAGCGTTATGCAGAGAGCCAAAAAAGATCCAAAACGAATTGTTTTTGCAGAAGCTGATAACTTCAAAATATTAAAAGCTGCCCAAATTGTAAACGATGAAGGCATCGCAAAACCAATTTTACTTGGCAAAAGAAAAGTGATAAATGAACTAATTGAAAAATATCAATTAGATATTTCAGATATTCCAATTTATGATCCTCGCAGTGAGGAAGAAATTCCGAGAAGGGAAGAGTATGGCAAATTCTATTACGAAAAAAGGCAGCGTAAAGGGGTTACTTTGAAAGAAGCCATCAAAATGATGCGCGAAAGAAACTACTTTGGTGCAGCAATGGTTAAGCTAGGTCATGCAGATGCATTAGTTTCGGGTATCACTCGAAATTATCCGGATACTTTAAGGCCTGCCCTTCAAATAATTGGGAAGGAAGAAGGCCTCAATAAAATAGCAGGAATGTATGTGATGATTACCAAAAACGGTCCTTTGTTTTTGGCTGATACCACAATAAACTACGAGCCCACCACTGAAGAGCTAGTGGAAATTACCTTACTAACCGCCCAGGCTGTTGAAAGATTTAAAATCAAGCCGCGCATTGGTTTATTGAGCTATTCAAATTTTGGTTCCTCAAAAGGTGCTGAAGCAGGAAAAATTGCAAAAGCTGTTGAGATTCTCCATAAAAAGTATCCTCAATTAATCGTAGATGGCGAGATGCAAGCCAACTTCGCATTGAATAGGCCTTTGTTACAAGAAATTTTTCCTTTTACCGTTTTGGCTAAAACAGGCGTGAATACTTTAATTTTTCCAAACCTTTCTGCAGGTAATATTGCTTACAAGTTAATACAAGAGATGAATTCAACAGATTCTATCGGCCCTATTTTGTTAGGAATGAAAAAGCCTGTTCATGTGCTACAATTAGGTAGTTCGGTAAGAGAAATAGTGAATATGGTTGCTATTGCAGTAGTTGATGCTCAAACTAGAGAAATATGATTGAATTTTTAAGTGGCAGATTAGTCGAGAAGTTTCCTACTCATGTAATTATTGATTGCAATGGAGTAGGTTATTTGGTAAATATTTCTTTGAATACCCATGCTGATCTTCCAAATGATGAAAATTGCAAACTATTTATTCATTATGCAGTTTCTGTTGATGTTAGAAGTGGGGCGAGTAATCATGTGCTTTATGGTTTTAGTGGATTACAAGAAAGAGAGTTTTTTAGGTTATTAATTTCCATTTCGGGCATTAGCGCTGCAACAGCTAGAATGGTTTTGTCTTCAATGACTCCAAAAGAAATTCAAAATGCTGTTGTATTAGAAAATATTGCAGCATTTAAGGCTATTAAGGGGATTGGCCCAAAAATGGCTCAAAAAATCGTAGTAGAATTAGCTGGAAAAATCGAAAAAACTGAAGAAGTAAACCAAATTTCTTTGTCTCCAAGCAATACAAACCAAAATGAGGCGTTATCTGCCCTGATTGCTTTAGGCTTTGATAGAAATAACTCTAGAAAAGTTGTAGCTAAAGTGGTTGAGAATGAGGGTGCTGATATTCCTGTTGAAGACTTAATCAAGTTGGCTTTAAAGCAATTATAGAAGAGTAAGAAATTTGTTAAATAGCTTCCCTGAAATAAAGAGCTTTAAGCTACGCTATTGCTTTATCCTTTTGGTAGGAATTGGGCTTGCTCCGCTTTGGGGTTTTGCTCAAAACTCCGGTGCAGAACCCGATTCTGGCGAAGTTGAATTACCTTTTGAGTTTAAGGATAACCGAAATCCATTTGGCCCTAATGGGGCTAAAAATAGTTTGTTTTTAAATACTCCATCAAACATTCAAAGTGATGTTGAGTATGACCCAGCTACCGGTCAATATCGCTTCGACCAAAAAGTAGGAGACCAAAATTACAGACCACCTTCATACATGGACTTTAACGAGTACATGAAATATACCAAGGAGAAAACAGTTGTGGATTATTGGCAAGAGAAAAAAGAAACTGAAAAAGAATTTAATGAAGAAAATCCGTTCCGTCCTCAACTTCAAATTGAAAGTAAAACCTTCGATAGAATTTTTGGAGGAAATACTGTAGATATTAAACCTTCAGGATCTGCGGAATTGCGTTTTGGAGTTAGAACCTCAAAAACAGAAAACCCAGCTATACCTGTAAGGCAGCGTAGTGTTACCACATTCGATTTTCAGCAAAGTATTCAGATAAATTTAATTGGAAATATTGGTGATAAATTAAAAGTAACCACCAATTACAATACCCAAGCAACCTTCGATTTCGAGAATAATATTAAACTAGATTACACAGGCTATGAAGATGAAATTCTTCAAGATATCGAAATAGGTAATGTGGCAATGCCCTTAAACTCATCACTAATTACCGGTAGCCAAACACTATTTGGAGTAAAAACCAAAATGAAATTCGGTAAGCTAGATGTTACAACAGTTATTTCTCAGCAAAGGGGTAAAAAATCTGAAATAAAAGTTGAAGGTGGAGCACAAGTAAAAGAGTTTGAGGTGAAAGCAGATAACTACGAAGACAATCGCCACTTCTTTTTATCACACTATTTCAGAGATTTATTTGAAGAAGCAGTAGGAAGTCCGCCATTGTTAAACACAGGGGTAAACATCACCAAAATAGAAGTTTGGGTAACCAACACCCGAAACGTTACCGAGAATGTTAGAAACGTAATTACATTTCAAGATTTAGGTGAGGGTAATTACCAAGATAGACCTGATGGCAGAAGGCGTATTTATAACAAAAATTACTCTCAAGATTTAGACTCTAGACCTTTTGCCGGTAGAACCCTTGATGGCTCTTACGAAGCAAATAATTTATATACAAAGGTTACCGGATTACCTGGAATTAGAAATTTCACCAACTCTACGAACTTACTTTCAGGTCAGGAAGGTTTAGACCCACGTTTAGATTATGCCCAAATAGAACTTGCCCGAAAGTTAAACGAGAATGAGTATACACTTCAGCCTCAGCTTGGATACATTTCTTTAAACCAACAATTACAACCTAACCAAATTTTGGCTGTAGCCTTTCAATATACATTCAGAGGGCAGGTTTATCAAGTAGGTGAATTTTCTACCGATGGTTTAGAGGGTACTTCTCCTTTAATTGTAAAAATGTTGAAGAGTAATCAAATTGATACCAAAATACCAATGTGGGATTTGATGATGAAAAACATATACAACATCGGTGCATATCAAGTTCAGAAAGAAGGTTTTGAGTTTCAGGTTTGGTATTTAGATCAAGAAACCGGAATGGATATCAATTATATTCCTGACGGGGCCGTAAACAATCAACCCTTATTGATGGTGCTTGGGCTTGATAAATTGGATGTAAACCAAAAACCCTTTGCCGATGGTTATTTCGATT
>JAAZVO010000268.1 GCA_018623405.1 Crocinitomicaceae bacterium | reverse complement strand
CCATGAGTTTTAAATCTGAAATAGAAAAGCGTAAAACCTTTGCCATTATCTCTCACCCCGATGCCGGAAAGACTACCTTAACAGAGAAATTCCTTTGGTTTGGCGGGGCAATACAAACTGCAGGTGCTGTAAAAAACAACAAGATTGAAAAAACTGCAGCCTCAGATTTCATGGAAATTGAAAAGCAAAGGGGAATTTCTGTAGCCACCTCGGTTATGACCTTTGAATACAATGGTAAATTGGTAAACATATTAGATACTCCGGGTCACAAAGATTTTGCTGAAGACACTTACCGAACCTTAACTGCTGTAGATAGCGTAATACTTGTGATTGACTGTGTAAAAGGTGTTGAGGAACAGACCGAAAAGCTAATGGAGGTTTGCAGAATGAGAGATACACCTGTAATCATCTTCATTAATAAGATGGACCGTGAAGGAAGAGATGGGTTTGAGCTTTTAGATGAGTTAGAAGCTAAATTAAATATTAAGGTTAGACCGCTAAGTTGGCCAATTGGCATAGGACAAAGTTTTAAAGGGGTTTACAACATCTTTAATAAAAGTTTAAGGCATTTTGATGCCAACAAAACCAAAATAGAAAAAGCAGTTTCTGAAATTTCTGATTTAAACGATCAAAAACTAAACGACCTTATTGGTGATGCAGCTGCAGAAGAATTAAGAGAAAATGTAGAACTTGTAGAAGGAGTTTATGAACCTTTTTCTGAAGAGCAATACCAAAAAGGAAAGTTAGCACCGGTATTTTTTGGCAGCGCACTTAATAACTTTGGAGTGCAAGAGCTGCTAGATACTTTCGTGAACATTGCTCCTGCCCCACTACCAAGGGCAACTAACCAAAGAGAGGTAAAACCTACAGAAGATAAATTTTCGGGTTTTGTGTTTAAAATCCATGCTAATATAGACCCTCGCCACAGAGATAGAATTGCCTTTTTGCGCGTTTGTTCAGGTCAGTTTGAGAGAAATAAATTCTTTCGGCATGTTAGGCTAAACAAAGATTTAAGGTTTGCCAACCCTGCTTCTTTTATGGCACAAGATAAAAACGTGATAGAAAAAGCTTATCCCGGAGATGTAATTGGTTTGTATGACACAGGTAACTTTAAAATTGGTGATACTCTTACAGAGGGAGAAGACATGATGTACAAAGGCATTCCTTCTTTTTCGCCTGAAAACTTTAAAGCGGTAATTAATAAAGACCCGATGAAAACCAAGCAGTTGGATAAAGGTCTTCAGCAATTGACCGAAGAAGGTGTTGCCCAATTATTTACCCAACAAATAGGTAATAAAAAAATAATTGGTACTGTTGGAGAACTTCAGTTTGAGGTAATTCAATACAGACTTAAAAATGAATACGGCGCCTCTTGCGAATTCCAATCCATGAGTTTTTACAAAGCCTGTTGGATGACTACAGACAACAAAGCTAAACTTGAAGAGTTTGTTAGGATTAAGCAAACAGAAATTGCAGTTGATAAAGATGGCAACCATGTTTTTCTTGCACCCTCGGCATGGATGCTAAAAATGGCGCAAGAGAATTATCCCGAGATAAATTTCCATTTTACAAGTGAGTTTAAGGTGGCTTAAAATTTGGCTATTGCTGTTGATTCTCGGATGCAACACGCCTAATAACCCATCGCAATTAGTTGCTTTGGGTTCACTTCATTTTGAAGGATTAATTGATAGAGAGGCAATAGTTTATCTTCCACCTAATTATGACTCTAACTCAATAGAGGGCTATCCAGTTATTTATGCCCATGATGGGCAAAACCTTTTTAACAAGGCTACCTCCAATTTTAATAAGGAGTGGCGAATGGATGAGGTTTTAGACTCTTTAATCGGCCAAAAAGTAATTTCACCTGCTATTGTAGTTGGTTTATACTCAACAGCAGAAAGAACAATTGAATACACTCCAGAAAAGCCATTTAACTTGCTGAACGACTCATTCAAAAATTATTACCAAGAAGTAAGGTTTTTAGATAAAAATGCTTCACCTAAAAGCGCAGCATACCTATCACTAATTACCAAAAAACTTAAGCCAAAAATAGATTCGCTTTATGCCACAAATGAGTATGCTTATTTATTTGGCAGCAGCATGGGTGGCCTTATTTCGCTTTATGGTTTAATGGAATATCCTGATATTTTTAGTGGTGCAGCATGTATTTCTAACCATTGGCCATTAACTACTCATAAAAACTCAAATGCTTTCAGAAAAAAATATGAAAAATTAATCACCTCAAAACCAAAAGTTTTTGAAGGTAAAAAACTATATTTCGACTACGGAACAGAAACATTAGACAGTATGTACCAAAACCATCAATTAGCAATAGATTCTTTGTTTCAAAGCCTTTCTGTAAAAGGCCTTAACTACAAATCATTAAAATTTGATGGTGCAGCGCATGAAGAAAACTCGTGGGCTAAAAGAGTACATCAGCCTTTAACTTTTTTACTTAAATAACTATAATCGAAGTCATGAAAAAACTAATTCCTACCCTTTTATTTTTAACCCTTGGTTTTTATGGATTTTCACAAGAAAACGAAAATACAGAATTAAGCTCGGATACCTCAAGCACTTTAAAAGCCACAAAAACAACAGGGTTTGCAGGTACTTTCTTGCAACTTTCCTTTATTAATGGAGAAGCAATTCCATTTTTTGGTGGTTGCGGAGCCGCCATGTTTAATGAAAATTTATATGTGGGAGGTTATGGAATTGGACTATTTAACGGTATGTCATTAGAAAATCAGAATCCTACTGAAAATGGATTTGTACCAAAATCGAGGTTAGATATTCAAATGGGAGGTATTATGCTAGGTTATATGCCTTGGGGCGATAAAAAATATCATCCAATTATTGGATTAGACTTTGGATGGGGTAACTACACCCTTACTGATGAAACCACAAAAAACCAATTTATGGATGGAACCTTTACTACACTTACTCCAAGAGTTGGTGGCGAAGCAGATGTTTCTGATTGGCTAAAAATTAATGTAGGTGTTGGATACCGAGCTTTTTCAGGAATAAAAAATTCCTATTTTGAAAGCAGTAACATGTCCTCCCCTTTTGTTGATGTTAGATTGCAGTTTGGTTGGTTTGCAAACCAATATTAAACTTATGTTTAGTCACCTGCTTTAAGCGTTTTTTTTTAATAACCTAATCACTTAAAAGGTTTTTTGTTGAATTTCTTTCTTTTAATCACAAATGGAAAAAGTTTGCTTTAATTAACAAAATACAATTTGGTTTACATCATAAACCAAATTAAATTCGTAAAAAAAAACAATGAGAAAAATCACGCTTACACTTATTACCGCCACCTTAGCTTTCACCCTTTTTGCACAAACAGAAGAAGATAACACAAACACCCCTCCTAAAACAGAATTTGTTGGTGGCAATGGCGGAAAAGTTTCCGGATTTGGTGGACCAATGTTTCAACTTGCATTTATAAATGGAGAAGCCATTCCTTTTATTGGTGGTGGTGGAGCTGGTTTATTTAATGACAATTTTTACTTTGGTGGTTTTGGAATGGGAACCGCAACCGAAATTCAAATTGAAAACATAAATCCTTTAGTAAATGGATTAACACCTGTAGGGCGACTAGAAATGGGCTTTGGGGGTTTAATGATGGGTTATATGCCAATGGGTCATAAAAAATTTCATCCTTTAATTGGTTTAGATTTTGCTTGGGGCGGATATGAAGTTTATG
>JAAZVO010000047.1 GCA_018623405.1 Crocinitomicaceae bacterium | reverse complement strand
AAAAATACTGCGGAGGTTAGAGACCTGTCATCTCCATCTCCAATTGCAAGCCTAATATTAAAAGTATCACAAGCTTGAACTGCAAGCCTAGCAGTTAAAGGAACGGTAAAGCCATTCAAATTCACATTATTTACATCGCCTGGAACAAAAAAGCTGCTATTTAAAGGGGGGACAGTTCCTCCGGGCGTAGGTCCACCATTATGAACAGAGCTTACTGTTATAGGAATTTGCGGATTTGTACCCGGAATAAAAGCTACATTTTGTGATCCACCGGTAAATTTTGGGGGGCTAGAATACGGACCAGTAATTCCCGGGCCCGAAATAAAGAATCCAAATACGTCGTTAAATGGTCTATTAATAAAACCTCCGCTTGGAGGCGTTGTGGTATAATCAGGATATTCTTCAGAACCAAAAACAAACCTAAACTCTACTGTATCGCTTTCAGGAACAAACTCAAAATCAATTAGCGCAACGTTGTTTACTGAATCTACTGTAAAAGGTGGAGTAATATTTAGCAGCCCTGGCACTGAATTGGCTATGGTTAGCAAATCATTATTTTTAATGTTTGGTGTTGGTAATACAAAGGGTGGAGTACCTCCGGGAACTAATTCATTAATATCTCCGGTACACAAAACAATACCGGAGTCTAGCCCAATAATGCTAGTTTGTAAATCCCTAAAAAATCCAAATTGGGCATTTGTGTCACCTTGAAAAGTAACATTGGTAACTGTAACTCCATTACCGAGTAATACATTATTTACAAGGTGAGAAGGGTTTTTGTTTGGGCCGTTTTTAGATACCGATAACTGACCAAGAGTTAATATTGGTAACATTAGCCATAGGCTAACCAAGGTTAGGTATTTAATTTGGTGGTACATTTTACCCGAAAATCAAAATTAGGGTAATTAATTTTTAAGCAACAGAATTGTGCCCATCTTTTCCACCACCTGTTTGTTAAATCCTTCCACTTCTAATCGATAGGCATAAACTCCTTGAACAACATTACCTTGTTTATTAGTACCGTTCCAAGAAAAATAGGGGTCTATGGAATGAAAAATTTCATTTCCCCATCTGTCAAAAATCCAAAAATTGAAATTGTTAACTCCTTCGGTTACAATTTCAAATTGGTCGTTTAGGCCGTCTTCATTTGGAGTAAAAGAGTTTGGGGCATATATTTTTAATGGAGGTACAATTTCCAAAAAGGTTGAGTCTTTGCAACCGTAAATATTTTCTATCACCAATTTTACAGGAAACTCAAGTGAATTTTCAATATTAAAAGTTGGCTCCTTTAATGAACTTGTATCAGAAGCTCCAAAATTCCAAAAGAAATTTTCTGCATCGTTGGTAGATAGGTTTATCATTGTCACAGTTCTATCTTCAATGTATTGATAATTAAAGTCTGCATTAGGATTTGATATTCTTACCCTTATATTATCAAAAACCATATTGTCGCAGTCGTCGGTTATTGATACACTGTAAGCCGCAGTAAATTGTGGATTTACCAAAATGGACGAATCTACATTTGCTGTTGACCAATAGTATTGAAAATTGCCTGCACCGCCTTTTGGCTGTGCCCATAATTGGGCTTGCTCGCCCTCACAAATTGTGGTGTCGGGGCTGGTAATTATTCTGAATGGGTCGTGTTTAGCAATTCTAACAGAAACCAACCTTTGGGCAGAATCTAAATTACAGAAGTCTTTTGCTTTTACTAAATAAAATGCCGTAGAATCTGTTGAAACTATTAAAGTTCTCACAGTATCGGCAAAGTTATTCCAACTTACTGCATTGTCTCCACTACCTCCGGTTGCTAAAGCCGGACCTAAAACAACCGTATCTCCTGGACAGTTTAATTCGGGGTTTGGTATATTTTGAATATTGAGTTTTGGCCATTTTTTCTGTGTAACTTCTACAATTCCAATAACTGTATCTATACCACAAGTATCAGTTACACGCACAATGTAGGTAGAAGTGGTTTTGGGTGCTACTCTTTCAATAAAATTTGTACCTCCTGAACTCCAAAGAAATTTATATCCGGGATAACCTCCAATAACGCTAACAACCATATCAACTGAATCACCTAAACAATCAAAAGAAGGTGAATTGGTTGTTAAAGTCATGGGGCTTGTTTCGTAAAAAACCGTGTTAACAATAGAGTCAGAGTTTATTCCGCAGGCATCGGTCACCACTACTTTGTAAGTTTGAATTTGATTTGGACTCACCCAAATAGCAGAATCGGATTTTCCGTTTTGCCATTGGTACGAAAAGCCATTAATTATTCCGTTTACTCGAGGGGCAATTTTGATGGAATCAATTGTACAATCTAGCGTATCATTTTTCATAGAAAGTGAAAATGGTGGATTTTCAACTACCAAATGAAAAGTATCTACCTTCAGCTGATTATCACAGGTCAACTCCACATTTACATAAAACGAGGTGTCTTTGGTAGAGCTTACCCAAATAGCAGAATCTGTCTTACCGTTATTCCAAGTGTGTGTTATTTGGGGATAACCATTAATAACTTTAGTTCCTATAAGTACAGAATCAACTCCGCAATTTATTGTGTCAGATTGGTCTATGGTAGAAAAAGGCGGAGTAAAGTTGGTTACTACAACCGTATCATAAAGTGAATCAACCTTACATTCATCAGTAATTTTTACTACGTAAACAGCACCTGAGTCTGTTGTTATTTGTGTTGTTGTATCTCCGGAATTCCATAAATATTTGAAAGGAAATAAGCCAATAGTTTGATTTGAAAGGGTTACCGGACCATCAGTACAATTTATTGTAGTATCGTTAGAAATTATGTTTTGAATGGGTATAGGGTCACTAATAAATAATTCTAATGTATCAGTGTTTACAAAAGAGCATTGGGTTTGGTAACTCACACTAATAATTAGGTCTTCAAGGCCTTCATTAATTTGATCATTAGTAACATTTATTGAAAAAGCAACACTATCTATGCCCGGTTGAAAAACTAAAAATGGAGGTACCGTTGAATAATCCACTCCATTTACGGCAGTGCCTGTTAAATTAAGAAATACGGTATCTAAATTTTGTATTCCACCCGACCTGTTTATTGTGAAATCTACTGAGCCACAGCCTTCAAAAAGTATAGAATCTCCACCAATAGTGTTATAGGTTGGGCTTGCCACAATACTTACACCTTTTGCAGCAAAGCTGTTTGCTTCTAAAAACACACACGACTGTAGGGCAGCATCTGTTCCATCGCCAATGGCTAATCTAATGTGAAAGGTATCGCACGCATTTACAGCATGTTTTGCAGTTAAAACAGTTGTGTAGCCATTAACAGATAATCCTGTGTTGGGTTGGTTATTAATGTAAAAAGCATTGTTTAATACATTGTTTACACTACTAATTGTAATTGGAAGAGCAGGTGTGCTGTTAGGAACTATCGCTAAATTTTTGGAGCCTCCCGGAAAACCTGGCGGTGAAGTGTAGGGACCTGTTATCCCTGGCCCTGAGAGTAAAAAGGCAAAAACATCATTGTATTGGGTATTTACAAAAGTTAAGTACTCATCGCTTCCAAAAACATATCTAAACTCAATAGTATCAGCTACCGGTACAAAATCAAATTCTAAAACTACAGCATCGTTAACTGAGCCGACAGAAAATGTTTGACTTATTAGTGGAGGAACTGAATTGGCAACAGAAAGTAAATCGTTGTTTGTTGTGGTGCCCATGCTAGGAGGTCCAAAACTACCGGAGGTTGGTGATGGGTTTGGAATAGTTCCGGGTATTCCCGGTGGAATAGGGATTTGGTTAATATCATCAGAAATTAAAACAATTCCACTGTCTAAACCAATAGAGGTGCCACCTCCTGAAAAAAAGCCATACTGAATGGGCGCACCATAAACTTGAACGTTAAAAGCAGAAACACCACTTCCTAACAAAACATTTTGAATAAGGTGCTGCGGAGTGTTGTAAGGAGGCAAGTTTGAAGTAGTTAATTGCCCAAAACTTTGAAGCGAGTATATTAGAACAAATAAAAAAATCAGAACCCTTTTCCTCATACAAAACCAACGAATTTAGGAAATAATAACCCCGACAAACCTAAAAACAAGAGTAAACCGGTAGAAAAAAAATCTAATTTTTCGATTTTCAATTAAAAATGACAAAAATTACTTTAAAAAACAAATTCAAACCTTTATTTTGCAAGGCTGGAAAATTTGAAAAAACTAATTCCCATACTGCTGCTTTTTACCGTTCTAATGAATGGTTGTTTTGTTTACAAGGATGTAGAAATTACCAACATACGTAATATTGAATTGGTAAAGTTTGAGAACACGGGATTAATTATTGAAGCAGATGTAGATGTTAGCAATCCCAACTTTTACAGCATTAAAGTTTTTGATTCAGACCTTACCATTTATCTTGATGGCGACCTTTTAGGAAAAGGTAAAATTTTAAACGATATTACCTTAGAATCTAACTTTGAAGGTGAAATGCACCTTGAATTAGATGCTAAATATAAAGGCAAACTCTCCTCCTCGTTAAGAGGGATTTTTGGTTTAGCTTTAGGAAAAGAAATTGAACTAAAGATAGAAGGAACAGTAAAAGGGAAAGCAATGGGGCTAACACACGAATATCCTCTTGAGCTTACCCAAATGGTTTCGTTGTAGTTATTTTAGCCCCTTTTCTGTTATTACAGGAAAATCAAAAAAACCCTCTTTAATATTTAAGTAGAACGTATCTGAAGTACTTAGTTTATTTGCTACTTCAGAAAAATCAAATGTTCTTAAATCAGGAAACTCTGCTAAACTATCTCCTTTTAAATTAAACCTAACTTGTTGAACTGCAGCCATATTGTTAGTTTTACCATAATAGCCAAAATATTCAACAGACTCAATATTGAAATTTTGTGTAAACTGTTTATTGGGAGCCCATCTATTTATTAAAAAAAACAAAAACAGGCTTATTGGAGCCATCACAAATAATAGGAAAATTACCACCTCCCACTTTGAAATTTTTAGCAGTTTTTGGTACCATTTTATTGGAATAACAAACCAAATTGCAAAAAAAATAAGGGCAACTTTTATTACCTTAAATAAATTAATTAGCAATGGAGACAGTGAAAAATAAATTAATAATCCACCTATAAAAACACCCAAAATAGAGGCGTAGTTATAACCATTTAATTCGTTGCTCATTATTAATAGTTTAGCACCAAATGAAAATTTCAGTAAAAACCATTCAACTATGTTGTTTTTTTTCGGTTAGTGTTTTTACTTCATGTCAAACGATTCAAAGCAATAACAATAATATGTCTAAACAAAACCCTAAATATACAAACGCCTTAGCACAAGAAACAAGTCCTTATCTGTTACAACATGCCCATAATCCTGTAGATTGGATGCCTTGGGGAGAAAAAGCATTGAAAAAGGCAACACAAGAGCAAAAGCCACTCTTAATAAGTATTGGATATTCTGCATGCCATTGGTGTCATGTAATGGAGCACGAAAGTTTTGAGGATACTGCTATTGCCAAAATTATGAACGAATATTTTGTGTGTATAAAGGTAGATAGAGAAGAAAGGCCGGATATAGATCAGGTTTATATGGATGCAGTTCAAATGATGACAGGACAAGGAGGTTGGCCCTTAAACTGTTTTGCTTTGCCTGATGGAAGACCTTTTTATGGAGGAACTTACTTCCCTCCAACCAAATGGGTGGAGATTTTAAATCAACTTCATGATATATATGTTAACCAACCTGAAAAAGTAGAGGAATATGCTCAACGTTTAGCGGCAGGGATGGAACAAACAAATCTTATTCCTGAAACTAAAGACACAACCTTTGATATTGAGAAACTAAATGCTATGGTTGAAAAGTGGAAATCAAGCTTCGATCATATCGAAGGTGGGCCAAATAGAGCGCCAAAATTTCCAGTGCCAAATAATTATGAGTTTTTGCTGCAATACAGTTTGTTAGAAAAGCAACAAGGTATTCAATACCATGTGTATTTAACCCTCCAAAAAATGGCAACCCGAGGTTTGTATGACCTTGTAGGAGGAGGTTTTACGCGCTACAGCACAGATGTTTATTGGAAAGTACCCCATTTTGAGAAAATGCTTTACGATAATGCACAACTTCTATCGCTTTATGCTCAAGCATATAGAGAAAGTAAAACCCCCTTATATAAAAGAACTATTGAACAAACAATAACCTTTGTTGAAAGGGAACTATCTAACGGAAACAACTTCTATTTTTCTGCTTTAGATGCCGATAGTGAAGGCGAAGAAGGTAAATTTTACATCTGGAAAAAAGAAGAATTATCAAAAGTTCTTAAAGGTGACTTCGAACTGTTTGCTCAACTATACCATATTGATGATTTTGGACTTTGGGAGCATGATAATTATATTATCATGGAAAGAGAAAACACCCCTGCTGAAAATGCAGATGCATTGAAAAAAAAATTTATGAATTTGCTTTTTGAAGAAAGAGCAAAAAGAGTAATGCCGGGTTTAGATGATAAAACTCTTACTTCTTGGAATAGCTTATTGCTAGCCGGTTATTGTGAAGCTTATAAGTCACTAGGAAATGACGAATATTTAAACAAAGCCAAACAATTAGCAAAGTTTTTATTGAACCAACAACGGATGGATGATGGTGGTTTGTACCATAACTTCAAAAACGGAAAAAGTAACATCATTGGGTATTTAGAAGATTATTGCTTTACCATAGAAGGGCTAATTCAATTGTACCAAATATCCTTTAACGAAGATTACCTATTTGAGGCTAGAAACCTTGCAAATTATACTATCGACCATTTTTTTGATGATGCCTCAGGCTTCTTTTTCTTTACCTCAGATAAAGTAGAAAAGTTAATTTCTAGAAAATTGGAAACTACAGATAGTGTTATTCCTTCCTCAAACTCTAGTATGGCAAAATCATTGTTCTTGTTGGGGCATTATTTTGAAAATAAGTCCTATTTAAAAATTTCAAAAGACATGGTTTTGGCAATAGCCGAAGATTTTGATAAATACCCACCCGGATACTCAAATTGGGCAACATTATACCTTTGGCATACCAAGCCATTTTTAGAAATTGCCATTGCCGGTGACAATGCAATTGAAATGTCGAAGAATCTTTATCAAAATACCCTTGTAAATAACGCTTTGTTTATGGGATGTTCGCAACCAAATACTAAGCTACCTTTGCTTCAAAACAAGTATAGCCCAAACACTACCAATATTTTTGTTTGTGAAAATAAAACCTGTAAACTGCCCGTTTCATCCGTTGATGAAGCCATAAACCAAATTTCAGAATATCATTAAATGAGGTATTTTTTTGTATTTATTTCAATACTACTTACTTTTTACACTAAAGCACAGTTAATTGTAAATAACAGTACGCATAACTTACAAAGCGAAACTTACTTTAACCCAAAATACTTAAAGGTAAACCAAATTGAAAAAATTACAGGCAAGGTTTCGTTTAAAAAGTCTTTACAACCCATTACAGAGGCCGGCAATATTGTACAGTTTGTGTTTGACAGAGAAGGTAGATTAATTGAAAAAATTGAATCTTTTGATGTGAGTTTTTTTCAAAAAGATACCGCTTCTTTAGTGTATAAGTATAACGATATTAATCAGTTAGTAGCTATATCAAATAACCAAAGAAGAGGTTTTGATGCAACCCTTTACAGTTATGATTCTGCAGGTAATGTGGAGAAAAAAGTGTTTGCCAGAGGTAAAAATTTAAGTCAGTTTAAATATCAATTAGAAAAGGGAAAACAGTTTTTTGTTAAAGAAGAAATTCAAAAAACAGAAAAGCAAAGCGAGTTTTTTGAGTTAACAACCATTTTTAATAACGAAGGAGCTCCATATATTAAAATTGAAACTGAATTTGATTCATTAGGCAACATTGCAAGCAAAACTTCTAGGTATGTGGTAACCAATAAAAAACATATTATAAATTATAAATACAACCAAGATGGAAAACTTCAGGAAATAAACGAATATTCTAATGTTGCTGGTATATCAAAAACCAATTTCACCTTTTCATATGATGATTTAGGAAATATTTATGAGGAACTTAAATATAAAAATGGTACTTTGGTACAACGAAGACAATTCTTATATGAAGACGTAAGCTCCCTTTTGGTGGCTGAGCTCATTAAGAATGAAAAAACCAATGAAATAAAAATTATTCAGTTTGAATATCAGTTTTTTGATTCTGTAACAAAAGTTGACCCATGAAAAAAATGATTAAGAATATCATTATCGTTCTCCTAATTTTAGGAGGAGTATTTTTGATATTTCATCCTTTAACCCACCAAATAAAAGGCCGCGAAGAAGTTGAGGTATTGAATTCTCATTGGTTGCGCCAAATTGCATCACAATCATTAGAAACGGATGATTTACCTATTGGCGCCATTTTATACTACGAGAATGAGGTTATTGGTGAAGGCAACCATTCGGTTTTGGCAGATGGCGACCCCACCGGCCATGCGGAATTAACGCCTTAAGAGATGCTGCTACAAGCATGGGGTTTGAAGAGTTTAATAAGTTGGATAGGGAAGAGTTGAAATTAGTGACAACCTACGAGCCTTGCGAAATGTGTAAGGGAGCGTTAATTAATAACGACATCAAAAATGTAAGATTTATGATGTCTAAAAAATTCAAGAATTTTTGGAAAGAGTACAAGCAGGGTTTTACTTATGAAATGAATAAAAAGAATGCAGGTAGAGATTATATACAAGACTCTTTATTTGTAATACACCCAAAATACCCTTTTGTTTCTTGATTTTCAGGAGAGTTTTTATAGCCTTATCAATTGTTTTGGCCATTATTTTGGTTATTCCGCATGTTTATTTGCTTTTGCCTAGAGAAAAAGTTACAGCAGAGCAAAGGCAGGCATTGGTAAAACTTGCAGGCAAGGCCTTAAAAAGTGAAGATGTTCCGGTGAGCGCCCTAGTGCTTTACAATGGTGAAATTATTGGAGAAGGCTACAATACCGTAAAAAAAAATAATGATCCTTCAGGTCATGCAGAAATTAATGCCATCAAAGATGCAATGCAGCAAAAAAGCTTCGCGGAATTTATGGCGCTAGACCGATCAAGGCTTAGTTTAATTACCACTTTCGAGCCTTGTAAGATGTGTAAAGGCGCCATTTTAAATTATAAAATAAAAAAGGTTCAAATCTGTGAGCCTAAAGGCTTTGGGTATCTCTTTGGAGAATTAATTGGTTTAGAAACTTATGAACTAACTAAAAGATTAACAGGAGAAGATAACCTTCAAGATTCTCTATTTCAACAGCATTCAGGTTATCCTAACCAATGATAAGGGTATTGCTTTGTTATGCCCGTTCGGGCGGTACATTGTTCTCTAAGTTTGTTGCTTCTCAAAAAAATATAATTTTCCTTTCAGAGGTTAATCCAAATCATAATGCTGTTGATTCTCCTGCGCAACAAGTAAAAAATTGGTATGGTTGGGAAATAGATGATAGCTTAAACTACCAAAATCAAGTGCATGCGATTTACCAAAAAGGCCAAAATGAAAATAAAGAGCTAGTTATTAGAGATTTTTCTTTCATTGATTTTACACCACACAAGCTTAACAGTTTTAAACCTGCCGGAAAGTTTACCATTCTAGATGCAATTCAAAAAATTGCGCCAATAAAAGTTTTGGGATTCACCCGAAATGCAGTTGATGTATGGATTTCGAGAGGGTGTCCACCTAAGTTTTCTGAGGGATATTTAAAGTTTGCTGGAGAGTTAGTAAAGCATAAATATCCTATAGTGAAGTATGAAGATTTTTGTGATAAGCCCGAAAGCTTGTTAATTGAATGTTCAAAGTTGTGGGATTTGCCAGAGTTTAATTTCAACCAAGAATTTATTCATTACAGTAAAGTAACCGGAGATAATTTATTGAAAAACCCCTCTAGAGGAACTAAATTAGAAATTGTAAAGCCATTAAAACGGAAACTAATAGCACCAAGTCTTGCGAGATTTGCCCTAGCTGATAGAAATATGCAAAGAGCAAATAATCTATTGGGTTATCCTCACATTTTTGATGACTTTGATTCTACAAAATGGCAAAAAATAAAGCGAGAGTTAATTCTTCAATTCAAAATTATTTTGCGCCGTTACCCTAAAGATATTTATTGAATTATCGCAATTCGAATAAAGCCCAACCGTATTGGAATTTTTTAATTTTCCTTAATTCATAATTGTTGTTCATTAAGCTCCAATTCTTAAAAACAAATGATGAAGTATCATAATTGAGAATGTCATTTTCGTTCGCCACAACCAATGAATTTCTTTGAAAATTTGTGAACTCTTTTCTAGTAAAATCAATACTACTTTTATTGTTTACGTAGCTCATTAAACCTTTCTGCATGCCTGATGCATAAATGTTTTTTTGAGGAAATCCTTCTATGTAAATAGCTAGTTGCTGCTCAAGTTTACCTCTTTTAAATTCTTCAGAAAAATGAAAAGTAAAAAGCCCTAATTGTGTAAAAACTAAAATTATGGTAAATACCATATGTAGTTTTAGTTGTTTTTTGATGAGCTTGTAAAATCTGCCAAAAGCAGCCGTAAATGCCATACAAACAAAAGGAATAATGAATAGTAATAGGCGAGGATTTTGGTAAGGGAGCCCTGCAATAAAAAATAGGTAAATTGCTATTGTAACCCATAAATACCACCTTTTTTTTAGGTCTTTTTGAGGTTTAATAAAAAACACCAAAACAATACCCAACAAAAAATAAATAGGATGGAAAATACTATACAATCCAAAAAATGCATTTGGTATAACTGAAACTTGCTCACCAAAAGTGGTGCTTTTGTTTAAGCTGAAAAAATTGGAAATCCTCCATTCTGTAATTTGTTCAACGTTTTGAAAATTTGATAAAACTGCTCCAATAAGTCCTAGAAGCAGCACAAAAAAAAATGAAGATCCAATAAAATATGAATACAAAGTTTTTTTTGTGAATACAGTTTTCAATAACCAATACAAAGGCACGATTAAAAGTGGAAACACAACCAAATTGGTAAAAAGGGTAAGTGTTAATAATACAACAGACAATAGAAAATCTTGGTTTTTTTGAGCTTTCCAAAACCTGTAACTAAACAACCAAGCAGCCATTAAAAACCCTAAACAAAGCATTTTATTTAAAATTGACACCCCATGTTGTAACATTACAGGACTTAATGTGAGGGTGACAAAAAAGTAAGGTTTTAAATTTTCTTTTTTTGATTTTACATCATAAAGTTGATAGGTGGCAAAAACTGCAATTACAAATCCTAAAGCTGAGATAAACTGCAACCAAAAAGTCTCGTTACTAAATAATATTCCTATTGCTCCTCCAATTAAAGGGTAAAACCCTAAAAATGTACCACCTTCACTTAAACCCAATAAATTTTGTTGGAAAATTACATGCGAAAGTTCTCCTGAAAGCCCATTAAATTGATAGCCATACCTAACAAAAATGAAAAATATTAAAGGGAAAATAAAAAGTAGATGTTTTTCTAAAAACTTAGTCAACGGTTAATATTTTGAGATTCTTATCCATGGAAATGGAGATTTGCCCTTTCCTAAAATTTTTGCCAATACACTTGGCTGATATAGCACTTTATGGTTAAACTTTTCTAATTCTTCGAATGTGTGATGAAAATAGAATTTACTAACCTCAGGAAACCCTTGAGATTTATAATAATTCTCTGAACGCTCAATAGCTTCTAATGCTTTGTTTTTGGCATAAATAGGAGAGTCGATGATATGAATTTCACCATAGGCTTTCATCACTTCAAAAGATCTTAAAATGATTTCTTTTAATAATGGAAAATATTGAATAGAAGCATTGTAAACTATTAATCCGGGCTTGGGCAAAAATGTTTGTTTGTCGAAAATATTCCAATATACAGGTTTTATGTTTTTGTTTTTTGAAAACACGTTGGCACATTGTTCAAGCTCTTTGGCATTTACATCTATAGCATAAACAGTAGCATTAGGTATGGCCAATGATAATTGATTTGAAAACCAGCCATTACCTGCTCCTATTTCAAAAACATTAACTAATTCTTTGTCTTTAAAGTAATTTAAAACCCTTTCTGTACTTTCTTGTCTTAGTTTCCATTCTTTCTCTAAAGCATGGTTTACTAAGTAAGGTAATTTGGCTACTTGGCTGTCAGACAGTAATCTGTTTTCTTTTTCTCTTAATGAGAGATAAGCCTTTTCAAATCCGTGTTCTTGAGGCTCTGAAAGGTAAAGTACACCGTTTTTTGTAACAGGTTTCAACCTTTAAATTTTAAGGTAATTATAAAGTGGTCTCCAATAGTTCTAAATAAAAGCCACCTCGATGTTTTTTCGTCTAACGAAGTTAGCTTTTTATAAAATTTCGGATACTTTTTCGCAATCCAATCTAAATAGGGAGGAGGAGTAAAGGTTGCTAAACCTTCTAAATCAATTAATTCAAATCGCTCCCCAAAATCTGCTTTTACCTCGCTTGGAGTATAGAAAAAAGTTGGGAATTCAACTCCTTCTAAATGAGCTTTTACATTTTTTCTTTTTAATCTTCTAAATGCTAAACCAAATTTTCCTTTAAAAGCGAATAGCCATTCCCATAAACAATAAGGTGAAATTAACACCCATGTTACCAAAGCTCCTTTTTCTAAAACATTTGGCAGATGATGGGTAATTTTAGTAAAGTCATCTAAACAGTTTAACCCTCCGAAGTTCGAAAACATGTAATTAAACCCTTGTTGGTTTAAAGTACCAAAATCATCGAAATTAAGTTTTTGGATTTCCACATTCCCTTTTCCCTTGTAGTTGGATTTTTTGATGTTTAATTGCCGTAACATTCCTTCCGCGGCATCTGTAGCCAAAACCTGATGTCCCCAATTGGCAATGGTAAAAGCATCAATTCCTGTACCTGCGTTTACTTCTAAAACTTTGGCATTTTGTGGAATATGTTTTTTAATGTGGAGGTAAGTTCTTTCTCGCATCCACTTTATAATGGGAGATTGCACATCAATCTCATCAAACTCATGCGATTGCTTGGTAAAGGCTTCATGAGCAGGTTGAAAGTGGCTCATGCGTTTTCTAGTTTTCTCAGTTGCAACTTATCTACAGCAGAAGTTGGAGCATAATAAAACCAAGATAAAATGGGTTTTACCTTTTTAAAGGGATTTGCTTTTCCTTTTAAAACTTCGCCCAAAAACTCTTTGGCTTTGGCTTTTCTAAATTCTTTATGCACGTACCGATGCAGTTTTTTGTAATAAGCACTAGAGAAAGTTCCTTGGTACATCATTGCCAAATCATCGCTATCGGTCCAATTTTGTTTTT
>JAAZVO010000046.1 GCA_018623405.1 Crocinitomicaceae bacterium | reverse complement strand
TGCTCTAAAACATGGTAGCAAATAATAATGTCAATTGCATTATCCTCTAGGTTTATTTGCTGTATATCAAAACTAAATTTTGTGGTTTTACTTTGGTAGTCTGTATCGTAATAGTTGTTACTTAAAATCGACTGAAGTTTCTTTTGTAAGCCTTTTTGTGGTGAAAAATGTAAAAGCTTTTTTTCGGGAAATTCCTCGTTAGAAAGCAAAGCCCATAAAAACCTTGTACGAGGCAGGCTGCCGCATTTAGGGCATAAATTACCGTAGCTATGGGGTATAAATTTCTTTAGATTGATATCGCAAACATTGCATTTATGACTGTTTCCTTTGTAGATTAATTGGTAATTTATATTTCTTAAAAAAGTCTCATTTCTCGAAATAAACCCTTTAGAAAAAACAGCAAAAAGAATTTTCTTTAAAAACTCATACATCGCTTTTCATGGCATTTATCAGTAAATGTAACTTGTACAGATCGAAGTAAAATAGGTTAGGGGTTTTGCTAGTAAGGTTTGCTTTTATGTTTTTAAGCCTAACACTAAGGTAAAAACTTACTAGTGGTAGCAATCCAAATTGTTTTAACTTCTTGTAAGTGGCAAAGAGTCTATTGTCATTATCTATCTTATTTCTTTTTATAAGATTTGATAGATTTTTCACCCCATTTTCGGTTTTAGTAATAAATTCAGTAGCATCTTCTAAACCTATATGAATCAGTGGATTATCAATATGATTTATTTTGATGTTGTGTTTTTTTAGGTCTTGGGCAAACATGGTGTCTTCATGGCCATAACCTACAATAGATTCTTCGAAAGGAACCTTAGTTATCACTTCTCGCTTTACCAAAAAGTTATTGGTCATAAAGTATCGGTAAGGCTTTTGGTTTCTAGTAGTTGCTGGCACAACTTCTCTGTTTTTTCCAAATGTCCACCTCAATAGCTTTTCAGGTTTATTTGGTGGCGAAGCACTGTAAGACCTACCGCCAAAAATAACCGGTGCAATATCTCTTTTATTCCAATATTTTGCCAGGTAATCCTTATTTGGTACTTCCGTATCGCAATCCATAAATATTTGATAATCAAACGTTGCCTCCTTACTCAGTAAGTTTCTAATCGCCGCCCTGCCAAAATTTGTACTTAATTGTTGGTAGGTAACACCCTTAAAATTTGAAATGCTTTCATTTTGAGCAATCCATTCAGGAGTTGAACAATCATCTAAACACAATATTTCAAACGGAATATCTAAAGCCTCTCCTTGGTTGGAAAGTTCTCGTACCAGTTTGGTTACATTAAAGTTGTATATTGGAATACAAATAGATAGCAATGTATATTGCTTTAGCTTTCTAATAATTGACCGTCTTCACATTTTAAGGTGCGAGCGGTAAACTTTTCCATTATCTTATAATCGTGGGTGGCCATTAAAACAGCCCTACCATTTTCAGAAATCTCTCTTAAAAGATTAATGATATTGTCTGATGTTTCGGGGTCTAAATTTCCGGTTGGCTCATCAGCAAGAATTAGGCTAGGGTCGTTAATTAAAGCCCTTGCAATAGCTACCCGTTGCTGTTCTCCGCCCGAAAGTTCATGTGGATATTTAAAGCCTTTGGTGTTTAGTCCAACCCTATCCAATACAGTTTCAACCCTTTGTTTCATTTCTTTTTTATCCTTCCAGCCTGTTGCCTTCATTACAAAAAGAAGGTTATCGCTCACAGTTCTGTCAGATAACAGCTGAAAATCTTGAAAAACAATACCTAACTTTCTTCTTAAAAATGGAATTTTCTTTCTTTTTAAGCTCGATAGCTCGAAAGAAGCTACTGTTCCTTTACCTTCTTTTAGGGGTAATTCGCCATAAAGTGTTTTAAGTAGCGTACTTTTTCCACTTCCTGTTTTACCGATAAGGTAAACAAACTCGCCCTCCCTAATGGTAAGGTTTACGTCTTTAAGTACTTGGTTGTGTAATATGGAAATGTTTGCTCCTTCTAAGGTAACGATAGGTTCCATCTTAAAAGTTTTGCCAAAAGTAACATTATATCGAAGTTGGTTTCGGAAATAATTAAGTTATGACAAGTTTCCTGTTAACAGAAACGGGTTGAAAACTAATCCTGCTAAATTCAATTAGCCGGAAAGCGCTCAATATTTTTACCTCCCATAAACTCTACAGGCTTCCTATGTCCAATAAACTGTTTGGATTCATTCTTATTTCCTTCTTTTTTATAGTTGAAGCGCAAGCTCAAAAAACACAATTCTTCGAAAGTGATTTTGATGACTACAGAAGAGGCTTAGACCTGTTTGATAAGGAAAAGTATGGCGCTGCCCAAAGGGTTTTTACAAAGTATATTGAAGCCATTGACGATCCTACCAATGAGGCTAGCGTAAACGCAGAATATTACGTGGCCCTTTGCGGAATGTACCTTTTTAACAGAGATGCAGACTTTTTACTAAGAGAGTTTATTAGGAAATATCCTGAGAGTTATAACGTAGCGAAAGCTTACCATCAATTAGGTATTTTTAATTACCGCAAAAGAAAATGGGATAAAGCCATTCATTGGTTCGAGCAGGTAGATCCTTACCAATTGTCAAAAGACGATTATTACGATTTTGTATTTAAATATGGCTATGCCTTGTTCGAGGAAAAAGAATATGAAAAGGCAAGTCAAAAGTTTTTTGAAATTAAGGATGTAGATAATGCCTATGCAGCCCCTGCACAGTATTACTTCGCTCACATTGCTTATCAAGATGAAAAAAATCAAACAGCTTTAGATGAGTTTAGGAAATTAGAAGGGCATGAGCAATTTGGTCCGGTGGTACCATTTTACATTTCTCAACTCTTGTTTAAACAAAAAAAGTTTGATGAGTTGATTAGTTACGCACCTCCATTGCTAAACAATAGCAACACAAAAAGGGCAGAAGAAATAAGCAGGCTGCTTGGAGAATCTTACTTTGGAAAAAAGCAATACCAAGAGGCAATTCCATATTTAGAAGATTACCAAAAAAAGGCTAGGGGGAATTCAGCCCAAGATAAATACCAATTAGCTTATTGCTATTACCAAACAGAGCAGTACGAAAAAGCAATACCATTATTTAGCAGGTTAAGCGGTTACGAGGATGAACTTGGACAAACATCACTCTATCAATTAGCTGATTGCTACCTAAAAACGAAAAATAGACAAGCGGCAAGAAATGCCTTTTTAGAGGTTTATAAGATGGCAATTGATGAAAAGCTTACAGAAGATGCTTTGTTTAATTATGCCAAACTTTCTTTCCATTTACAATTTGACCCATACAACAAAGCAATTAAAGCCTTCAACAAATACATTGAGGAATACCCTAATTCAGAAAGGTTAGATGAGGCATACAATTACTTAACCAACTTATACCTTACCTCTAAAAACTACGATGAAGCCTTAGCGGCAATAGAAAAAATTAAAAATTTAGATATTAAACTGAAAGAGGCTTACCAATCTATTGCAGTAAACAAGGCTATTGAAGAATTTCAGAACCGAAATTTTAAGGAGGCTTTAAAGTATTTCGAATTATCAGAAAAATATCCGGTAAACAAAAATAAAAATACCCTTACCCAATATTGGAAAGCCGAAGCTAACTACAGGCTTAAAGATTACAAGAAGAGTATTGACGATTACCAAAACTACCTTTACGAGCCATTGGCCATTTTGCAACCTGAGTTTCCAATGGCGCATTACAGTTTAGGGTATGCCTATTATAAATCTGAAGACTTTGGAAATGCCGCTTCTTGGTTTAGAAAGTATGTAAACTACAAGGATGTTACAGATAGCATAAGGCTAGCGGATGCCTACATTAGAATTGGAGATTGCTACTTTATCCAAAAGAAATATTTCATTGCCATAGATTATTACAAAAACTCGAATAATTATAGAGGGCTAGATAACGATTACGGATTATTCCAAACTGCCTTAGCGCAAGGCATTTTAAAGCAAAACGAGGAGAAAGTAGCCTCTTTAGAAAATTTAGTGGCCAACTATCCTCAATCAAGCTATTTAGATGATGCCAAATATCAACTTGGTAGAACCTACATGTTGGCAAATAATGTAGATAAAGCCAAAGAAAACTTTAACAGTGTAGTTGAAGACCATCAAAACTCGCCTTATGTAAAAGAAGCCTTAAGCAGTCTTGGGCTTATTTATTACAATGCGCGAGAAAATGAAAAAGCCTTGAATATTTTTAAAAGAGTAGTGGCAGATTATCCAAACTACGAAGACTCAAAAGAAGCCTTGGTTTACATTAAAAATATTTATGTAGAATTAGGAGATGTAAATACCTATGCAGATTTTGTAAATAATCTAGAATTTGTAAATATTACACAAGCTTCGTTAGATTCTACAACCTACGAGGCGGCCTCTTTAAAATATTTAAATGGAGATTGCGATGCAGCAACCAAAGACTTTACAGATTACCTCGATCAATTTGTACCTGCCAACTTTGCACTAAATGCTCATTTTTATAGAGGGGAGTGCTTTTACCAAGCCGAAAATTTTGAAGCAGCTTTAGACGATTATAAGTATGTAGCAGACAAAGGACAAAGCAAGTTTTATGAAACTTCTTTAGCTAAAGCCTCAAAAATCTATTTTGATAAAGAGCAATTTGCCGATGCTTTACCTTATTACGAGCAATTGGCCCAAACTGCTGCTTTAGGTTCCAACAGCTTTGATGCCACCCTTGGATTAATGAGGTGTAACTACGCTCTAAATAAAGGCAATGAAGCTATTAAATACGCCGAAATATTGCTTTCAGAACCTAAATTAGATAAAGGGTTTTATGTTGAAGCCCAATTTATTGTAGCCAATGTTGCCGAGCAAAACCTAGATTTCGAAAAAGCTTTAAATACTTTCCAAGCAGTTTCTGATACTTCAGAGTCTGAATACAGCGCAGAATCTAAATACCACATCGCAGATATCTATTACAAACAAGATAGCTTCGAGCTTTCAAAGAGCTACATCAACCAAATTGTTAGTCAAGTTCCATCTTATGATTATTGGATTGCCAAAGGACTTATTTTATTGGCTGATATATTCATGGCAGAAGGTGATTTATTTCAAGCAAAAGCCACACTACAGAGTATTGTAGATAACTACGAGGGTGACCCGATGCTAGTTCAGGTTGCTGAAACTAATCTCCAAAAAATATTAGACCTAGAAAAAGAAGATGAAGTAGAAGAGGTTGAGCCGCTAGAAATAGATTTAGGAAATTTAGATGACGACCTAAAAGACCTTTTTGAAGAGGAAGAAGAAGTAGATGAAGAACATCCACAATTAAACAACAAAAAAGAGGGTGATGAGCCCGAAAACGGCGAAGAAGAGGAAAATGATAATCCTGAATACGATAACAATTAATCCTATAATGAAGATGAAAAAAATAAACTTTTCGTTTTTTAGATTGCTATTCGCAGGGTTAGTTGTAGTAGCAGCATTTAATTCAAATGCACAAACACTTTCCAGAACCGATGATACGCTGAAAACTAAAGATGTTGTAATTGTAAAAGAGTTTGAACCTGTTATTTCAGAAGCTTTTAAAATAAATGATAACCCTCGTATTGTGGATACCCTAAAGCCTCAAACAGGTGAGCTTTCTTATACTACCCTTAAAAAGCAAATTGATACTGAATTTGAAGTATTGCCAATAAGAGCTGCAGTAATGAAAGGTGAACCTCTAGAAAAGCTATACAAGGCTTATGCTAGGGGAGGTTATGGTTTATACAATACAGCCTTGGGCGAGTTGTACATCAATAACCTCAGGTCAAGAACTAAAAACTACGGCTTTAGAGCCAATCACCTTTCCTCAACAGGAAACATAAAAAATGTTGGCTACAGTGGTTACTCCAATACTTCTGCAGAGCTATATGGGAAACAAATTTTTTACAACAAGATTTTATCCGGTGCAGGAAGTTACTCGCACGATAGGTATCATTTTTATGGTTTTGATACCAGAGTAGATACCATTGGGCTGCCAACTGATTTTTATGCTGATACATTGGCTAAAAATGCTATCCAACAGAATTTCCAAAAAATGGCAGGAGAAGTTAGATTTAAGTCTTACTTCAGAGATTCTAACCTTGTTAACTTCGATCTTTATGCAAGAGGCTATAATGTAAAAGATGCTTTTAATGCCAATGAAACCAATGTGAAGTTTACAGGAGCACTAGACCGGTTTTACGATGAAAATCAAATATTTCTAAATTTTGGTGCAGATTACAACCAATACCAAAACTCACTAGGAACTTTTAATAACACACTTATAAACCTTGAGCCCGCTTTTGCAACAGGAGGCGAGAAGTGGAGAGTAAAATTAGGTTTAAGAACTTTTGTAAATGCTGATACCATCACCACTTTTAAGGCTTATCCTATTGCATTTGCAAGTTATAACCTCGTAGGAAATTATATGGTGCCTTACGTTGGCTATGAAGGAAATCTATCAAGAAATAATTTTGATCAACTCAGGCAAACCAACCCCTTTCTTCAAAACGACCAAGCTGTAGCAGTTTCAAACAACAAGTACAAAGTTTATGGAGGGGTAAGAGGGCAGTTTAGTTCAAATTCATCATTTAACCTCAAAGCCTCGCAAGAATTAATTGAAAACTATGCACTTTTTGTAAATGATTATTCAAACCTTGTAGCCAATAGATTTTTAGTAGTTTACGATACGGCAGAAGTAACTACTTTAACAGCAGAGTTTAGCTATCAGCAAAAAGAAAAGCTAAATATTTACGGTCGTGGAGACTACTTCATTTTCAATATGCAAAGAGAGGCCCGCGCTTGGCATACCCCAGACTTTAGAGGAACTTTAGGTGCAACTTACGATTTACAAGATAAAATAATGCTTAAGGCAGAGTTCTCCTATATTTCAAAACAATATGCGAAGTCTTATAACCCTGCTGATGGTGAGGCTGTTGGATACGGTGCCTACGCCAAAGAGTTAAAAGGTTTGGTAGATATTAACCTTGGTGCAGAATACAGATATAACAAAAACATCAGTGGTTGGATAAGTTTACAAAACCTTGCTTCAATGAACTATGAAAGGTGGAATTTATATCCAACCCAAGGCTTTTTAGGCATGCTTGGCTTCACCTATTCCTTCATTTCTAGGTAAACTGTTAATTTCCTGTTGATAAAACCGCTGTATTATTAGTATTTACGAGGGTTTTAGGCCTTTTGCTATACCTATATTTGTTAATTAGCGAAATTTCAAGAAAGTTATGAGTGAAGAAGAAAAGTTAGAAAAGTCTAAAGATTACTCAGCCAGTAATATTCAAGTACTTGAAGGATTAGAGGCAGTAAGAAAAAGACCTGCCATGTATATTGGCGATGTTGGAGTTAAAGGGTTGCACCACTTGGTTTACGAGGTTGTAGATAACTCCATAGATGAAGCTTTAGCAGGATATTGCGATACTATTCATGTAACAATAAACGAGAACAATTCAATTACCGTAGTAGATAACGGTAGGGGTATTCCGGTTGAGATGCATGAAAAAGAAAAGAAGTCTGCGCTAGAAGTTGTAATGACTGTACTTCATGCCGGAGGTAAGTTCGATAAAGATACCTACAAGGTATCAGGAGGTTTGCACGGTGTGGGTGTATCCTGTGTGAATGCACTTTCTTCTCAGCTAATTGCTGAAGTACACCGAAATGGAAAAATTTACACGCAAGAGTATTCCATCGGAAAACCAAAGCATGATGTAAAAGAAATTGGAGAAACAGATATTACCGGAACTAAGGTTACCTTTTTGCCAGACGATTCAATATTTGAATCTACAGTTTACAACTACGATACATTATCAAACAGACTTAGGGAGCTTGCTTTCTTAAATAAAGGTATTAAGCTAACCATAACCGACAAAAGAAAGCTTGATGATGATGGAAACCCTATCAGTGAAGAATTCTTTTCTGAAGGTGGTTTAAAAGAATTTGTTGCTTTCTTAGATGAGTCTAGAGAAAGACTTATTGAAGATGCAATTTACATTGAAGGTGAAAAAGATGGAATTCCTGTTGAGGTTTCTATGCTTTACAACAGTTCTTATGCAGAGAACATTCACTCTTATGTAAACAACATCAATACCCACGAAGGAGGAACTCACCTTTCAGGGTTTAGAATGGGGTTAACCAGAACTTTGAAAAAGTATGCTGAAGAATCGGGCATGCTTTCTAAATTAAAGTTTGAAATTGCAGGAGATGATTTCCGCGAAGGGTTAACCGCAGTTATTTCTGTAAAAGTTGCCGAGCCTCAATTTGAAGGACAAACCAAAACAAAACTTGGAAACAGAGAAGTTACCTCACCGGTTTCTCAAGCAGTCTCTGAAATGCTTGAAAACTACCTTGAGGAGCACCCAAAAGATGCTAAAACCATTGTAAATAAGGTAATTCTTGCCGCTCAAGCGCGTCATGCAGCACGTAAGGCAAGAGAAATGGTACAAAGAAAAGGTGCCTTAACCGGTGGTGGATTGCCCGGTAAATTGGCAGATTGCTCTTCAAAAGACCCTGCAGAATGCGAAATCTACTTGGTAGAGGGTGACTCTGCAGGCGGAACAGCTAAGCAAGGTAGAGATAGAAACTTTCAAGCCATTATGCCTTTAAGAGGTAAAATCTTGAATGTTGAAAAGGCAATGCAGCATAAAATATTCGAGAATGAAGAAATCAAGAATATTTATACGGCATTAGGTGTAAGGGTTGGAACGGAAGAAGACAGCAAGGCCCTTAACATGGAAAAATTGAGGTATCATAAAATAATTATCATGTGTGATGCCGATGTTGATGGTAGCCACATTGTTACTTTAATTATGACCTTTTTCTACAGACATATGAAAGAGTTGATAGAAAATGGATACCTGTACATTGCAACTCCGCCGCTGTATTTATTGAAAAAAGGTAACAAAGAAGTTTACGCTTGGACCGATGATGAGCGCGATAGATTTGCTCAAGAAATGAAAGGCGATTCAAATACCAAGGTTGGCATTCAGCGCTACAAAGGTTTGGGAGAGATGAATGCCGAGCAGCTTTGGTCCACCACTATGGATCCTGAATTTAGAACCTTACGCCAGGTTACAATTGAAAGTGCTGCAGAAGCAGATAGAACCTTTTCTATGTTGATGGGAGACGATGTTCCACCACGTAGAGATTTTATTGAAAGAAATGCTAAGTATGCTAATATTGATGTTTAATTAATTAATAAATAAAAAAAAATCCCCTCGAGCAATCGAGGGGATTTTTTTTGTAGTAATCTTTAGCGTTAAGGGGCAATTAATATGGAGCCGCCATATTCATTTGGTGTGCCGGTGCTATCTGTTACAACAGCAATCCAAAAGAACATATCACCTGTTTTGGCCATGCCATTATCAAGGTTCCCATCCCAAACTTGATTGGCATTGTTAGAGGTAAACACAGCTCTGCCTGAAGCATCTATAATCTTTAACTCAAATTGCTTGTCTCCGTTTTGTAGTGCAATTGGCATCCAAGTATCATTTACACCATCACCATTTGGAGAGAAAGAGTTAGGCGCCAATAGGTTGTAAGCCCTCATCACATAAACCTGCTTTTGGGTAGAGTCTTTACAACCGTATTCATTTTCTACTGTTAAACGCACGTTGTAATGTCCTTTTCTAAAATAGGTATGTTTTGGGTTAGATTCCATTGAGGTTCTTGCATCGCCAAAATTCCATTTTGTTTTGTATGTATTATTAGTTCTAAAGCATATAGAAGAATTATGGCATTGGAAGTTAGTGGTTTCGTAATCGAAATCTGCTTTTGGTTTAGGATTTACCAAAACTGTGGTGGTAGATTCATAAACTTTACCTTGCATATCTACAATTTTCATTGCCACATCAAAACTTCCTGAGGTTTTAAATTGGTGTTTTACCCTGAAGTTTTTCCCATCCTCACCATCGCCAAAACTCCACGAAATTGATTTGTAGGCCATTGAATCTGTTGGTTTTAACTCAATAGTTTCGTAAGCACAAATTTCAGTAGAACTAGTTAAGATGTTAATTTCCCTTTTAGGTTCAGCTTCATGATTTTGAACAGCATGCTTAATTGTGCTTTCATCTGCTACAGGCATTTTTGGTTTTGCTGACTCAGGTTCTACATTGGTATTGGCTTTTACCTCTTTTGTTAAAGGTTTCGTTTGTTCAGCAGCTGTTTCAATAGCTTTATTTTCAATTAGTTGTTTATTAGGGTCTTTTACTTCAGGTTGTGTAATTTCTTTTGGAGTTTCTTGTTTCTCAACCACCTTCACATTTGAAGTTTCGGTTTGATTTTCTTTTTCTCCAATAAAAAAGAAGCTAGCCACAATTGCGATTCCTACAAATACAAATAGGGCAATTTTTTTAGCTACACCACTTAGATTGGTAGTAGCTTTTGGAGCATTTATTTTTTGCTGAATAGCATTCCAGTCAGAAGCATCAAAAGGAGCTTCAAACTCATCCATCTGTGTTTTGATGAATTTATCGAATGCGTTATGTTTATTTTCAGACATCTTGATAATTCAAATATTTTCTTAAACTCTTTTTCAATTTCGCTCTCGCCTTAGCGAGGTTAGATTTTGATGTACCCGCTGAAATTCCTAACTCGTCTGCTATTTCGTTATGGGTTAATCCATCAATTGCATATAAGTTAAAAACTGCGCGGTAGGCAGGTGGAAGCTTTTGAATTGCTTGGGCAATTTGCTCTTTGCTAATTCCGGAATACATCGATTCATCTTCATCCTCCTCAGTATCTTCGGGTTCGTATCTTTCATATTTATCTATACTAAAGGTTACTTTTTTCTGCCGTCTTAAAAAGTCAATGGATTTATTTACCATTATTCTTCTCATCCAACCCTCAAAACTTCCGGAGCCTTCGTAATCAACTATTTTATTAAAAATGATTACAAAAGCTTCTTGAGCAAAGTCTTTGGCTTCATCAATGTTAGCGGCATACCTTGCGCAAACCCCCAACATTCTGCCATAATACATTTCAAAGAGCTTTTTCTGACATTCACCATCCCCCTTCTTACATCCTTCAATGATATTTAGGAGTTGGTCATTGCCGTGCTTCATCAATTGTTTAGGTTTTAGACGCAAACCTTTTTAAGAGGTTGCCTGTTAGTTTTACGAAAGGTACAAATAATGATAAATTTCATCTAAAATTTTCCACTTTTTAAGGATTAATACCCTTTAATATTTGCTACTTTCGCGGCGTAATTCCAAGGAAATAAAATCAAAATTTAAAAAATGAAAGTTACAGTTGTAGGAGCAGGAAATGTTGGAGCCACTTGCGCAAATGTTTTGGCTCATAAAGAAATTGCTAACGAAATTATCTTACTTGACATTAAAGAAGGTGTTGCCGAAGGTAAGGCACTTGATATTTGGGAAACTTCCCCAATAAACCTTTACGATTCAAGAACCATTGGGGTAACCAATGATTATGAAAGAACTGCAGGTAGTGAGGTAGTTGTAATAACTTCCGGAGTACCAAGAAAACCCGGTATGAGTAGAGATGATTTAATTGCTACAAATGCAGGTATTGTAAGGTCGGTTACTGAAAACGTAATTAAGCATTCGCCTGATGCAATCATTGTAATTGTATCAAACCCACTTGATGTAATGACTTATGCTGCTTATCTAACTGCGAAGGTTGACTCTTCAAGAGTATTTGGAATGGCAGGTATTCTTGATACTGCAAGGTACAGAGCATTCTTAGCAGAAGAATTAAACCTATCTCCAAAAGATATTCAAGCAGTATTAATGGGTGGCCATGGTGATACTATGGTGCCACTACCTAGATATACTAATGTTGGAGGTATTCCTGTTACTGAGTTAATTGATGATGATAAACTTCAAGCCATTGTTGATAGAACCAAAGTTGGTGGAGGCGAAATCGTTAAATTATTGGGAACTTCAGCTTGGTATGCACCAGGTGCTGCTGCAGCTCAAATGGTAGAAGCAATAGTGAGAGATCAAAAAAGAATTTTCCCGGTTTGTGCTTGGCTACAAGGAGAGTACGGCTTAAATGATATTTATTTAGGTGTACCTGTAGTGTTAGGTAAAAATGGAATTGAGAAAATTATCGAATTAGATTTAAATAACGATGAAAAAGCATTATTGAACGAATCTGCAGAAGCTGTTAAAGGCGTTATGGAGGTTTTAGATAGAATGTAATTCATTTTAACTTGATAATGAAACCCCTATCAATTTTTTGGTAGGGGTTTTTTTTATCCCAAATCTGCTATCTTTCGAAAACTTTAAACCCCACTAGCTGTTTTTTTATCATGATATTAATTCCAGATCACGTACTCAGTTTAAAAAGCTATATACCAGGAAAATCTCCTGAAGAGCTTAAGCAAGAATACGGTTTCGAGAAGTTAACCGTATTGTGGAACAATGAAAATAATTTTGGTGCCTCACCTAGGGCTAAAGTAGAAATTGAAA
Organism: Crocinitomicaceae bacterium; assembly: GCA_018623405.1. Lineage (GTDB taxonomy): Bacteria > Bacteroidota > Bacteroidia > Flavobacteriales_G > Salibacteraceae > JAAZVO01. Next base: position 898 of record JAAZVO010000046.1, on the reverse strand, counting down.
AGGCCTTAAAAAATGCCTATTTATATCCTGACCCTGCAGCACTTGAATTAAGGCAATTAATTGCTAATCATGTTGGAAAAGGAGTAGAGCACATTGCAGTAGAAAATGGCTCAGAGGCAATTCTAAATAACATTTTTCAATCTTTCTTTTTTGATGGAGATGAGCTACTCACCTCTGCGGGAAGTTTTGTGGCTGTGTACATTTGGGCACAAGCTCAAAATGTGGAGGTTACTAAAATTCCACTTACCAATACTTATGGTTTTGATTTAGATAGAATAAAGGAGAATATTTCAGATAGAACCAAAGCTATATACATTGCAAACCCAAATAACCCAACCGGCGCCATTATCAATAGAATGGCGCTAAGAGAGTTTGTGGAAGATATTCCTGAAGATATTTTGGTGATTATTGACGAAGCCTATTTTGAGTTTGCCTCTGAGCTTACTTTGGATTATCCCAACAGTATCAAGTTCTCAAAATCTAATGTAATTACGTTACGTACCTTTTCTAAGGCCTACGGAGTTGCAGGGGTTAGAATTGGTTATGCGGTAGGAGCTCCTGAAGTGATTGAAGCTTTGAACAAAGTAAAAATGACATTTGCCCCTTCAAACTTGGCACAAGCAGCCGGGGTAGGAGCCATTCAAGACCAAGGGTTTTTAAAAGATACCGTAGATAATAATACCCATTGGATTAAAGAATACTACAAAACTTTTGAGGCTTTAAATATCAGGTACGTAAATTCAGGTGGAAATTTTGTGATGATGGACCTAAAAACTCCTGAAAAAGCAGAAGGTCTTACCAGAGCATTAATGGAAAAAGGTGTTTTCGTAAGGCATCTTATAGCCTTCGGGCTTCCTCACTGTATTCGTGTTTCAATTGGCAAGCCAGAAGATAATCA
>JAAZVO010000267.1 GCA_018623405.1 Crocinitomicaceae bacterium | reverse complement strand
TATGCGTAAAATTGTACTATGAAACAAAAGCTGGTTCTATTGTTTGTGCTTTTTTCATTCTCAATAAATGCCCAAACATTTATCACTATTGCCCATGGTGATTATGATGATGATAACATTTGGGCTGGAGGGGTGGCTCCTTCAGAAAATGTATCATCAGGCCAAACAATTATTATTAATCATGATGTAGCCTACGATCAAGACATTAATATAGAAGGCCAAATGACTATAAATACAGGTGGCTCTATTACTAGTGGTAATAAAAAGTTTGAAGTAGAAAGTGGAGGAAAGGTTATTGCAAATGGCTTAATTACAGCTAAAGAACTAAACGTAAAAGACAACGGCAAACTAATCATAAACGGCAATGCATTTTTCGATAAAAAATTAACCTTAGAAGATGCTGACTCAGTTGTTTTTAATGGCAACACCTACATTGCTGATGATATAAAAACAGATGATAATGCAAACATTACCATTAGCGCAGGTGCCATTGTACAGGTTGTAGATGTAGTTGAGCACGATGGCAATAATTTAACCATAAACGGAGGTTTAATTGCAGGTGGGGGCGGTAATACTAATGAAAGTGAAAATGGAGCCACCATTAACGGTACTGGCCTTTTTCAAATTGATGGCGATGGAATTGATAATGATGGTTCAATTGCCGGTTCTTTAGATGTATGCTCAGGTGATGGAACAACCAATCCTGTTTCTGGCAATGGCGTTTCAAGAAGCGCAACAGTATGTTCGTCAAGTGGAGTAAACTTCCCTATAATTCCTGCAGCCCCCCTACCTGTAGATTTAGTTGCTTTTGAGGCAAACCTTACCGAAAATAACTTTGTTGAGCTGCTTTGGATAACCGCTTCAGAAATTAATAACGACTACTTTACTATTGAAAAGGCAGATGAAAATGAGTTCTTTGAACAGGTAACCACTATTCCGGGTGTAGGAAACTCAAATGTTACACAGGTTTATAAGATGGTTGACGATCAAAAATGTGAAGGGATTTGTTACTACCGCTTAAAACAAACCGATTTTGATGGAAAAACCACTACTTATGATGCTGTTGGAGTAGTTGTAGAAAATAAAGAACTTAACCTTCAAGAAGTAAAATTGTACCCTAATCCTTTAAGAGGAAATACAGTAACTCTAGAATTACCTATTTCAGAAAATCAAGAAGTTAATTTCTTTGTAAATGATCTTTTAGGAAGAGAATATGTTTCTGATATTACCATGATTGATAGAGGCGATTACAGCATGATAATTATGGAATTTAACCAAATGCTGCCTAAGGGTATTTACCTAATAAGCATGATTGTAAATAAAGAAATTATCAGTAAGAAGCTTTATGTGGAATAAGGTCAACCTTTACCGGAAGGTGGTCGCTAAAACCCCCATGATAACTTAATCCAATAAATGTTCTTTTAGGTTTTAGTCCTAAGTTTTTCTTATCCTCTTCCAACAGAAACCCTAAAGCACAAGCAGTTGCCGACTTATTTTTATATCCCCATCCTTTTGATGGGTTTAGTATTCCTCTGCTCAAAACCATTTGGTCTAAATAATCCCACTCTACACCATAACGATGCGAGCCCATCCAATCTAAATTTTCATCATCCATTAAGTTGCGTAAATAAACTTGGTTATTGTATGCCCCTGTAAGCACCTCTTTCATGCTTTTGTTATGAGGCCCGTCATTCAAATCGCCCATTATTATGATTTTAACTTTTGGGTTCACACTAAACATGCTATCTGTTATTGCTTTTAATGTTTTAGCAGTGTGAATTCTTGCAGGTTCTGTTTCTAATTGGCCGCTCCACCGCGAGGGCCAATGGTTCACAAAAAAATGAAGCGTATCTTCTCCGTTTTTCAAGGTGGTCCAAAGAATATCTCTAGTATGATAACCAGTATCCCAAGGAAAAACTACAGGAATTTTAGATTCTTGCACTAATTGAAATAAACTTTTGTTGTAAATCAAACCAACATCAATTCCTCTTCGGTATTTCGACTCAAAATGGGAGATGGCATAATCAAAGTTTTTTAAAGGAGTGCTGTAAATCAACTGCTCTAAAACAAACCTATTTTCAATTTCGCAAATACCAACAACCTCGGGTGGAGTCCAACCACCGGTTGCCATAATAGCTTTTGCGCTTCTATTTAGTTTTTCATAAAACTTATACTTGTTCCAATACCTGTCACCTTCGGGCGTAAACTCTTCATCTCTTTTGTTGGGGTCATCCTCCGGATCAAAAATGTTTTCTACGTTATAAAAAACTACCCGAAGCGTTTTTTCATCACGCTCAAAATATTCAGGAGCAAGTTGCGCTTTTGCTAGTAAACTAAAAAAAACACCAAGACATATTGCAAAAACTCTCACAGTATCAAATTTGCGAAATATTAGTTGGGTAGATATTTAGTAAAGGTTATTATATTGAAGTATATGGGTTTTTCTTTTTCATAAGCTTCATTACGGTAATGGTTAAATCTAAAAACAGAATTTTTGAATTGGCATTTCTTTCAATATGGTAACTGCCTTCAGAGAATAAATCCATATATGCTTTCAAGTTTCCTGAGTGAACATAAGGAGAAAAATTCTCTACAAATTTTACCTCAGCTCCTTCTAACTGCAAAACCTCATGAATTTGATAGTTAAAGATCATAGCCTCTCTAAATATATGCAGCCCGAATTGTAAAAATGCTTTTTGTTTTTCTCTCCCTAATGCGCTTACTTCTTCTACCCATTTATTTATTCCTACAAGATCTTTTTTAAAGGCTAACCGCATCCAATTTACAAAAAGGTTCCGGTTAAAAAGAACATCTTCATCGTTATTTAAAATTCTCAGCGCTTCGTGATAATCGCCATTACTTAAATTAAGAATTGTGGTTAGCTCTTCTTCTGAAAGCGAATAATGCTTTGCAATCTCTGCTTTTAATACATTGTTGTTTAATCTCTTGAATTGAACAATTTGCGTTCTTGAAAGAATAGTTGAAATGATTTGTTCTTGATCTTCTGCAACTAAAATAAATATGGTTTTTTCAGGTGGTTCTTCTATAGCTTTTAGAAGCTTATTGCTTGCTGCAGGGTTTAGTTTTTCTGCCATCCAAACAATAATTACCTTATAGTCGCTTTCGTAAGGCTTTAGATAAACATCTTTTAAGATATCGTGTGCCTGCGAAACATTTATTATTCCTTGTTTTTTCTCTATTCCAATATATTTCAGCCAATCATTTAAATCCAAATATGGGTTTTCGTGAAACGCTTCTCTAAATTGTTTCATGAAATGCCTACTTGTAGGATCTTTTTTTACCTCTGTTGTGGTATTTACAGGAAAAATAAAATGCAAATCAGGATGAATAAGTTTATCGCATTTTGCCTTGGCAGAAGTTTGGTCTGTTTTTGAAGAAGAACATAAAATAAGTTTTGCGTAATTTATTGCAGCAGGAAGTGTACCATAACCGGTTTTACCTAAAAACAACTGAGCATGCGGAACCCTATTGTTTTCAATGGTTTGAAGTAAGTGCCTTTTTATTTCCTCCTGTCCAATTAGGTCTTTAAAATCCATATAGCACAAAGGTAAAAAAGGGTTTACATAAAGTCATTCTAAAAATCAATCTCCAAACATACATTTGCCACAAATCATTTAATTATGAAAACTGTAAACGATATTAACTTTTCCGGAAT
>JAAZVO010000266.1 GCA_018623405.1 Crocinitomicaceae bacterium | reverse complement strand
GGTAGATGCAGTTAGAATATCTGTTTATATCAATGATTTTGACACCCTAATTTCTCAAGAAAACGCGACACTTTTGGTTTGCGCCATTATATCAGCATTTATTGGAGCATTTTTGGGAAAACGCATTTTAAAAAAAATCACCATTGGGGTTATTCAAGGTTTTATTGGGATGCTGATGATTTTGATGGGCTCACTTTTAATCTTAGGAATATTAGGAGCTTAGCCACTTAATCATTTTTAACAACTTGGTGTTGCTTGCCTATTATTTTTGCATCAAATGAAGAATATTATTTTTATTTCATTATTGATTATTGCTTGCATATTCTCATGGTTTGCACTAATTGTATATTTTAATAACGGATTTCTTGAAAATACTAACCCCGCATGCGAATGGCAAACTTTTGAAACTTTAGGAAAGGTTACTGAAATTTCCACACTTGATAAAAACGGAAAAGATTTACTTTCCGTAAAAATGAAGTTTAACGGGAGTAGTTTAAAAAACGAGCCTCAATATTTAGAGCAACTACAGAGTATTGATATTGATAGCGCATTTATTGCAAGAAATAAAATTAAGGTTGGTTTGAAATATAAGTTCACCGTGCATGAGGCAATATCAGGAAATTGTGAGTCTCCGGTTATTACATTTCATCATAATTTAAAGTAATAATCGAATCCTTTCTAACTTTAGAAAAATTTTAGGTTATCAGCAATTCTTCCTACATAAATCCAAACGCAAAAAAGCGCTTTTTAACCAGTAAGCCCACAAAAGCTAATATTGATGAGCTAGAAAAGTCTATAATAGAAGGAAACTTAGCAGCAATAAGCAAAGGCTTAACCCTTGTAGAAAGCAACCTAAAAGAGTACCACGAACAAGGTATTTTGTTGGTAAATAGACTTACCAAAAAATCATCGAATTCTATAAGGATTGGTATTACAGGCGTTCCGGGAGTTGGAAAAAGCACCTTTATTGAGGCATTAGGAAAGCATTTAACCTTGCAAGGCCATAAAATTGGAGTATTGGCAATTGACCCATCTAGCCATAAAACCAAAGGAAGCATTCTTGGCGATAAAACACGGATGGAAAGCCTTTCTCAAAACCCAAACGTATTTATTCGCCCAACACCGTCTGCAGGAACTCTTGGAGGTGTAGCCAAAACCACAAGAGAATCTATTACTTTATTAGAAGCTGCAGGATATGATATTATTTTAGTGGAAACTGTGGGAGTAGGCCAAAGCGAAATTTCGGTTAGTGCCATGGTAGATTTCTTTTTGTTATTGATGATTCCCGGTGCAGGAGACGAATTACAGGGTATAAAGCGAGGCATTATGGAAATGGCCGATGGCATTGTAATTAACAAGGCCGAAGGTGAAATGGAAAAAAAGGCCATGTTAGCCAAACGACAATTAGAAAACGCACTGCACCTTTTTCCTCTTCCTGAAAATGGACAAACGCCAAGGGTAATGCTTTGCTCTGCACTTCAAAATAAAGCTATCGATAAAGTTTGGAAAGGAATTGAACAACACCTATCTAAAAACAAAAAAAGCGGCTATTTTGATCACAGAAGAAAATCTCAATCGGTTTATTGGTTTAAAGAGGCTGTTAAACACGAGTTGGAAACTCATTTTTTCAGCAATGCTCACGTAAAAGAAAATTGGAAAAAGTTTGAGACTGAGGTTTCAAACGATATAAAAAGTCCGTTTGCCGCAGCGAAAGAAATCATAAATAAGGTCAAGTAAAGGCTAATATTTCTCGAAAAGTAAAATTCAATACTATTTTTAGGGCATAAATTATTTTCACCAAAAGATTTATAGCTTATGAAGATTTTGAATTCGGTTTTAAGTTGGGCAATGGAAAAGCGAATGCACCAAATTGAACTTTTCTTAAAATTCCCACACCAAGTTCAAAACGAATGGTTTCATAAACTAATTTCCACCGCAAAAAATACGGAATGGGGTAAAAAATATGATTATCAATCCATCGATAAATTAGAAGATTTTAAAACCCGGGTTCCTGTTCAAGATTATGAATCATTAAAAGAGTATATCCTTAGAATTAAGCACGGTGAGCAAAATATTCTTTGGCCAACTGAAATAAAATGGTTTGCAAAATCATCGGGCACCACAACAGATAAAAGCAAGTTTATTCCGGTAAGTAAAGAGGCCTTAGAGGAATGCCACTATAAAGGTGGAAAAGATATGTTGGCCCTATATTACAACAAATTTCCTGAATCGCAATTGTACTCTGGCAAGGCATTGGTAATTGGAGGAAGCAGCGAAATAAATCAGTTTAGTAAAGACAGTTACTACGGCGACCTCTCCTCTATTATCATCAAAAACCTTCCTTATTGGGCAGAGTATGTTAGAATTCCGAGTAGAGATATTGCCTTAATGCCTAAATGGGAAGATAAAATCGAGAAAATGGCCAAGGCGGCTATAGAAGCTGATGTAACCAACCTTTCAGGAGTTCCAACATGGAATATTTTACTTATCAAAAGAATATTAGAAATTACTGGCAAGCAAAACATGCTTGAAGTATGGCCAAATTTTGAGCTATACATTCATGGTGGTGTAAACTTTTCGCCCTATCGAAAAACCTTTCAAACGTTATTCCCATCAGAGAAAATTAATTACCTAGAAACTTACAATGCAAGTGAAGGCTTTTTTGGTATTCAAGATCAATTCAGCAAGGAGAAAAACGACATGCTGCTTATGCTAGATTATGGCATTTATTATGAGTTTATGCCAATGGAAGAACTCGGAAAAGAATTCCCAAAAACGCTGAGCTTAGAGCAAGTAAAACTAGATACCAACTACGCACTTATAATATCTACCAATGGTGGGTTATGGCGATATATGATTGGCGATACAATAAAGTTCACCAATATTAATCCGTATAGAATTATTGTTTCGGGGAGAACGAAATACTATATAAATGCCTTTGGCGAAGAGGTTATTGCAGATAATGCAGATAAGGCCATTGCTAAAGCTTGCGAAAAAACAGGAGCAATTGTTAAAGAATATACAGTTGCACCTATTTACATAGATAACAAAGGAAAAGGAGCGCACGAATGGCTTATTGAATTTGAAAAGCATCCGAATGATTTAGATTTTTTTGAAACCACATTAGATAATTATTTAAAAGCCATTAACTCAGATTACGAAGCAAAACGCTACAAAGACATGGCGCTAAGTGCTCCGAAAATTAATATTGCACCTGAAGGCACATTTTATAATTGGTTAAAAATTAAAGGAAAATTGGGTGGTCAACATAAAATTCCTCGTTTATCGAATAACAGGGAAAATTTGGAATCAATTTTGAAAACAATGGCGGTATCATGAAAAATTTAACATTAATATTTTCTTTCTTAATTTTCATCAGTGCCGGATTTGCCCAAAAACCTCCAAAACTTCAAGGCTTTTTCCCATATAAAGGTCAAAATATTGAGGCAGATCAAGTTGGAAACCTCTACATAACTAACAATGAAGAAATAATTCAAATAAATCAAAAAGGAGAAGAATTAAACCGCTACAGTAACAAGCAACTGGGCAAAATTTCATATTTAGATATTTCAAGCTCACTAAAGCCATTAGTTTTTTACCAAAACCTTTCTCAAATAATTTTTTTAGACAACAGACTTTATCCACGAACCGAAAAAATTTCATTAGAACAAATTGGGTTTCCTCAAGCTACCTTGGTTTGTGCTTCGTACATGAACGGCCTGTGGATTTTTG
>JAAZVO010000045.1 GCA_018623405.1 Crocinitomicaceae bacterium | reverse complement strand
TTCTTTAAAAACCTTTCCCCCTCTTTTCGGTTTGTTGTAAAAAACCGCAATGAAATATTTTCTCGCTTCAATTTTATGTTTGTCTTCTTTGTTAGGGTTTGCTCAAAGTATAAATGAAGAGCAACAGCTTATTTCGAAAGTTATTCAAACGGCCTATGCTGAAGGACTCCAAAACGAGGGAGATACTCTTAAAATAGATTCCGGCTTTCACCCAAACTTTAAAATGATTTATAAAGGAGAAAGTCTAGAATTAAAAGAATACCCATTGAACAAGTGGAGGCAACGAACAATTGAAAAAAAGGCGGCAGGCAAATTACCAAGGTCTGAAAATAATATCGTTACCTTAGGTTTTGAATTTATTGATGTAACAGGGGATGTTGCCGTAGCCAAAGTCAATTATTTTGAGGGCGGTACCAAAACCTACATCGATTACATTTCCCTTTATAAATACGGTGAAGAATGGAAGATTATTTCGAAGATTTTTTACAAACTTTAATTTCACTTATTTGGGAACCTTCTTTTTCCCCAAATCATTTTTTTAGGGATTTCAATTTCCATATCCTCTTCTATGGTAATTTGACAACTTAAACGAGGGTAATAAAACTTTGCAGCTAATTTATCGTGCCAATGGGTGGGATTGGGTGATTTGTTTAAAATAAAAACTCCACAGGTGGCGCAAATTCCATTACCTCCACAATTTAGTTTTCTATTGATTTTGCTATAGGGAGAAAGGTTGTTTTGAATCAAGGTTTTTCTGAGGTTGTCTCCTTTAAAAGCTGAAATTCTTACTATATCCCCATTAAACTTTACAGTTACAAAAATCTTGTTTTCCACACTTAATAAACACCCAAGTTTTGGTATTGTTAACTAATGTGGTTATTCAATAGAAAGCTTTTCGGTTTTAATTCCGTTTGAAGTAGAAATAATTACAAGATAGATTCCCTCAGGAATTTCATTAGGTAAGCTAACCTCATTGGTGTTGCTATTAAAATTAAAGTCAATTTCCCTTCCCGTAATATCCAAAATTTTTAATGTTTCAATTGGTTCTTTTTCAGAAAGAAAAAAAATTCCCTTTGTAGGATTAGGAAAAACCATAAAATTGTTTTGGTTTGTTTTAGGCTGCTCCACCGATAAAACAGGATCCCAACGTATCATACAGCCACCAAAATCAATAATATCAGTTAAAATACCAAAGCCAAATGATGTTTCTGCATCAGATTGAGAAGTAGGGTCTATTTCTAACAAGAATAAATATGAATCTCCTGGTTCAAGTGTTAAAGTATCTGAAGTTGGAAAATTCAAAACTTTATGATTGCCTGCTCCAAAACTTGCTTCAAAAATCTTAAATGAAGTATTACCTGTGTTGGCAATCGCCTTTGATACTAAAGCCTTTCCTGTGGAAGGATTAACACTATTAATATATATTTCAAAAGTGTCTTCAAAATAATTGTATTGTTTTGACGCTACTGAATTACCATAAAGCTTTGAAATTCTATCTATAAATTGTGGGTAATCTACAAATGGATTACGGTTGTTCTGAATATTGTAAATTCCATCGTTTCTATCTTTAGAATTTTGGGTGGGAGGAAAGTCATCATGCCACTTTCTTAGAGTGTTTTCTTGGGAAGCAAAAAAACTCTGATAGTCTTGATAACGTGTAACAAAATACATCATTGCCCTTGCACAATCTCCTTTATGTTCATCTCTTGGCTCGAAAACTGAACCTCCATATTTTGATCCACCAACACTCCAAGTAGCATTATTTACCACTCCAAAAGGATTATTACTTCTAACACTATTAGAAGTAGCATCAGTTGGGAACAAATGATGAATATCACTTTTCATAGGTTCATTAGAACTAAAAAATGATTGAGGATAGGTGTGCTCGCAATTAAAATTGTTGGAGTTTGCACCTGCTCTTGAATTAAATGTAGCTTTTCTTGCGGTGTAAACACAGGTAACATCTCCCCCAACATTATCTAATTGGGCATACATATTATCTCTTGCAGTATTATATGAAACGCCACTAAATCCCTGACTAAGTCTTATTTTCAAAGCATCTTTTAAATCTTGTTCATGTTTATTCCTTGTTGAAGAATAATAAGGATTTAAAAATCTACCTTGGCCTTCTAATTCAATAACGATGGCCTCTCCATTATCAAAAGCAACCAATACATCTTGGTTATATAAAATGTTGTGGTTCGGGTGGAAATAAAATTTTAATTCAACCGAATCCAATGGTGAGATTGTAACATTAATTAATTGTTGAGCACTAAATGGCGAGGCTGCATATACCATTGGAAATCGCACCCTATCAATAGTTCTTTGTTCATTAGATTGGTTTTTAAGAAAAACTGTTGCAGAATCTGTAGCAAGCTCATGGGTGGTTGAAAACTTAATGGGATTACTTGCTATTATACTTTGTGCTTGAAGACCTGAAACAGAAAGTAGAAGGAAAAGTGTGAGGTAAAATTTCATTTTTCAAAGGTAAGGGTATAAAACGCTGTTGATATTTAAGAAAACGTAAAAGTTTGAACATTGCCCAATAAGCTAGTTTTGCCAAATGAGATTGCTTTTTGTTGTTTTGATTTACTTTTCTTTTGGTCATTTGGGATTTACTCAGGAAGTGAAGAAAAAAGATATTCGAGGTGTTTACAATTATAAAACTGGCGCTCCTGCACGCACCATAGGCACTTCAGACACTACAACTATTTCTATTCCTGAAAGCGTATTTTCTAATGAAGATCTAAAGCTTTCTTTTTTTGGGGTTGCAAAGCGCTCTTATAACTTTTCGAATATTAACCAAAACAGCATTGGTTGGGAAAAGGGTACTTGGAAACTTTCAGGAGATACCGTGAAGGTTTTGCTTAAAAACAAAGAATACACTTATCAATTTGAGCATGTTTACCTTAAGGCAATTGATGCGCCGCACGGTTATCAGAGGAAATAGATTGAAAATGTCTGTTCTCGATACAGGGTTTGTCACTTTGAGTATTCGACTTAGGAAAGCTTATTGAGAAGTTGACATTGTTCAGATAAAAATCCTATCAGGATGCAAAGCCGAGTTCTCGATACGATTCCTCATTCTTCGAAATCACTCGAACAGACTTTGCTTTAATTTCTAGGTTTATTAAAAGAATTATTTCGATTTATGAAATCAATAAAAAAGTAAACTTGTTAGCAGATTTAATGTTTGATAGAAAAAAGATAAATGGATTGGAATGAAGTAATTCACCTCGCGCAAAAAGGTAACCACACCCCACCGAAAAGAGTTGAAAAACCTGAAGAAGAATGGCAAAAGGTTTTACCACCTGATGTTTTTCAAATAACCCGACTAAAAGGTACAGAAAGGGCGTTTAGCTCTGAAATGTGCTCAAAGTTTGAACCGGGTAAATATGCCTGTGCTTGTTGCGATACACCTTTATTTGATGCAACTACAAAATTTGAAAGCGGTACCGGTTGGCCTTCTTTTACTGAGCCATTGGAGGAAAATACCATTGCTTACATTAAGGACACTAGCTATGGCATGATAAGAGTTGAAACCATCTGCAATATTTGCGATGCCCACTTAGGTCATGTATTTCCTGATGGCCCTGCTCCAACAGGGTTAAGGTACTGCATGAATGCTTTAGCCTTAAAGAAAATTTAATCTAATAAAAAAACAATCTGACCCTGAAGTTCTCGAAGGGTAATTAATATTTATTACCCTTCGACTTTACCAACTCATTCTTCGTTGGGCTCAGGGAAAGCATCTGTCTTTGCTCTTTTTTCTTTTAGTCTTTTGTCTATTTACCTCACCAGCTTTTTGTACTTAATCCTTTTAGGACCCTCGTCACCTAAGCGTTTCTTCTTGTTTTCTTCATAGTCAGAGAAACTTCCTTCGAAGAAATAAACTTGAGAATCGCCCTCAAAAGCAAGAATGTGGGTACAAATTCTATCTAAAAACCAACGGTCGTGTGAGATTACAACTGCACAACCCGCAAAATTTTCTAAAGCTTCTTCTAAAGCTCTCAAGGTATTTACATCAATATCGTTGGTAGGCTCATCTAACAACAAAACGTTAGCGCCCTCTTTTAAAGTCATGGCTAAGTGGAGTCTGTTACGTTCACCACCTGAAAGCACCCCAACCTTCTTTTGTTGGTCAGACCCGTTAAAATTGAATTTAGAAACGTATCCTCTCGAGTTAATCTCTCTAGTTCCTAATTCAATCACCTCATTGCCACCACTAATTACTTCCCAAACATTTTTTTCAGGATCAATTGCTTCATGGGCTTGGTCAACATAGGCCACCTTAACGGTAGAACCAACAGTAAACTCTCCTTTATCAGGAGTTTCTTGCCCCATAATTAACCTAAAAAGGGTGGTTTTACCTGCACCGTTTGGACCTATAATTCCAACAATTCCTGCGGGTGGCAGTTCAAAACTTAAATCTTCATACAATAATTTATCACCAAAAGCTTTAGAAACTCCTTTTGCTTTAATCACATCATTTCCTAGCCTTGGACCCGGTGGAATGTAAATCTCTAATTTTTGTTCTCTTTCTTTTCCTTCTTCAGAAAGCAGTTTTTCATAGTTATTTAACCTTGCTTTAGATTTAGCTTGCCTCGCTTTGGGGGCCATTCTTACCCATTCCAATTCGCGTTCAAGCGTTTTTCTTCTTTTGCTTTCTTGCTTTTCTTCCTGTGCTAATCTTTTCGATTTTTGATCTAGCCAAGAAGAGTAATTTCCTTTCCAAGGAATTCCTTCTCCCCTATCTAATTCGAGTATCCAACCGGCTACATTATCCAAAAAGTAGCGGTCGTGGGTAATTGCAATTACAGTTCCTTTATATTGTTGCAAGTGTTGCTCCAACCAAAGTACACTCTCAGCATCAAGGTGGTTGGTAGGCTCATCTAATAATAAAATATCAGGTTCACTGAGCAACAACCTACAAAGGGCAACTCTTCTTCGTTCACCTCCTGAGAGGTTTTCAACCTTTGCCTCAGGGTCCGGAGTTCTTAGCGCATCCATGGCTATATCTAATTTGGTACCTAACTCCCATGCATTTGATGCATCAATTTTATCTTGTAATTCTCCTTGACGCTGAATGAGTTTTTCCATCTTATCTGCATCGTTCATCACGTCAGGGTCCATAAAGGCCATGTTTACCTTTTCATATTCATCTAATATGGCAACAGTTTCAGCTACACCTTCTTTTACTACTTCTAAAACAGTTTTATTAGGATCTAAATCCGGTTCTTGTTCAAGGTAGCCTACTGAGTAACCCGGCGAAAAAACTACTTCACCATTGTAAGAGTCATCTACCCCGGCAATAATTTTCATGAGGGTAGATTTACCGGAACCATTCAACCCGATGATACCTATCTTGGCACCATAGAAAAAGGATAAATAAATGTCTTTTATGATGGTTTTATTGGGTGGAATAACCTTAGAAACCCCACTCATTGAAAAAATAATCTTTTTATCGTCGCTCATATTTGGAAATTTTGTCAAAGATGTAGGTTTGTGAGCGAAAAAAGTGCAGTAACTCAAATAAATTTATGAGCTTTAGCGTAAAGAAGTTGCTTTTCGGAATTGTCGAAGTTTTAATAGGGGCTTGGCTAATTTATCAGCTCAATTTTAAGTTTACTGAAAAATCGCTCACTACCACTTCAACCTTAGTCTTTTGGCCTGCCATTTGTTTAGTGTTTTTAGGAGTTTCATCACTATTTGAGGCCGTTCAAGCTAGAAAGAATGTGGTTTTAAAGGTAAATATCTTCATCTTTTTTGCTTTAATTTTTTTTGGAGAGATAGCGCTTAGACAGTTTAAGTTTTACAGTACCTACTTCGAAAAAAACAATCAAGAACCTTACGTTTCAGTTTACGAAGAACCAACTTTTGACTCACTCGGATTTCATCGAGCACCAAACTCAGACTTTGTTTACTTCAATGGAGAATTTGATTACGCAAGAACTTGCAACAATTGGGGATATACAAACAGAAATTTGCCAAAAAGTAAACCTGAAAACGAAATTTGGTTTTTTGTGTTTGGCGACAGTTTTTGTGAAGGAGCAGGTGTGTCTTTTAACAGAGCTGTACCCGCACAACTTGAAAAGTATTTTTCAGGCTTTGATTCAACATTCACAATTAAGTTCTACAATTTTGGAATGGCAGGTTCTGATGTTGTTTATGAATACTACTTATGGCATAATCATTTAAAATCAAAAAATCCGGATGGAGTAGTTTTCATTCAAAATACAACAGATATTCAAGACCTTAAGGTACGTGGCGGTGTTGAACGCTTTAATGGAGATAATGATGTAAACTACAGAGAACCTCCAAAGTGGGAGTGGATTTATGCATCAAGTCATTTTTTAAGAGCATTTTTTCATAGGGTATTTGAATACGATTTTAGTTTAATTCATGAGGACGATCAAAAAGAACTAACACAAGAATCAGTTAACATTATCAACAATACGCTCACTAAAGTTAGGGAAGAGCATCCAAATACCTTTGTTTTCACTTTTCCTCAACTTGAAGAATTTAGAAATGGAAATTACACGTTTGATGAGTTTTCAAATTGGGCATTAAATACAGAATGGGTAACAGACCTTTCACAACCCTTTTATGACTTAAAAAATAAAGGCATTGCCTTAGAAGAAGTCTATTGGCCAATGGACAGGCATTTCAATGAAAAAGGATACACAATCTTATCAAATTTGATTGCCAAAAAACTTGAGCCAGAACTATTAAAGTTGGTTGCAGAAAAAAAGAAAACTTTCAACAACGAACTTCAAACCGCAAATTGATATTTACATTTGACCAAAACCAAAACGAATGAAACTAAGTTATTTGATTTCAGGAGCAATTGTAGGTGCTATTACCTTCACCAATTGTACTCCTCCTAAAGAACAAAACGCTGAAACTACTCCCCAAGAAGAAAACATGGAAGCAACAAAAAAAGATGACTTTAAATGGCAAACAGAACAATTTGCCGACCTAAGATTAATTAGGTACCAAGTGCCAAGCTTTGAACAATTAACCGAAAAACAAAAAAAGTTAGTGTATTGGCTAAGCGAGGCTTCTCTTGCAGGAAGAGACATTATTTGGGACCAGAATTACAAACACAATTTAAAAATTAGAAAAGCCGTCGAAAATATTTTAATCAATTACAAGGGCGATAAAACAACCACAGATTGGGAGAACTTTTTGGTTTATGCTAAAAGAGTTTTCTTTTCAAATGGTATTCACCACCATTACTCTATGAGCAAAATAAACCCTGATTTTTCTCAAGCGTATTTTGAAGGTTTACTTTCAGATGTTGGCGGAACATTAAGCAATGAGGTTTTAACTGCAATGTTTGACCCTACAGTTGATGCCAAAAGAGTTAACCTCGACCCATCAAAAGACTTAATTAGTGGAAGTGCAAATAACTTTTACGAAGATGGAATTACCGAAGCAGATGTTGATGCTTATTATGCTAAGGTTATTGATAAATCAGATAAGGAGCCAATAAGCTATGGTTTAAACTCTACCATGATTAAAGAAAATGGCGAAGTAAAAGAAGATGTTTGGAAAGTTGGAGGTAGATATGGCGCTGCAATTGAAAAAATTGTAGAGGCACTTAAAATGGCAAAAATGTATGCCGAAAGTGAAGATATGGCCAAGGGTTTTGATTTGTTGATTAAATATTACGAAACCGGCGACCTAAAGGTTTGGGATGAATACAATATTAAATGGGCACAAACCACAGGCGATGCAATAGATTACATTAACGGATTTATTGAAGTATATGGCGATGCCAAAGGCTTTAGAGGAACCTATGAATCAATCATTCAGATTAATGATTTTGAAGCCTCTAAAAGAATGGCCATTGTAGCTGAAAGCGCTCAATACTTTGAAGATAAATCTCCAATTTTAGATGAGCACAAAAAAGAAAATGTAGTTGGTGTGAGTTACAAAGTAGTAAACGTTGCCATGGAAAGCGGTGATGCTTCACCTTCTACCCCTATTGGTGTAAATCTTCCAAATGCCAATTGGATTAGGGCTAAACAAGGTTCTAAATCTGTTTCTTTAGGTAATATAGTTGAAGCTTACAATAACTCATCCGGAGCTAGTTACCTTGATGAATTTGGCTACTCAGAAGAAGAAATTCAAAGAGGAAAAGACCACGCCAAACTAGCAGGCAAACTTCACACAGCGCTACATGAAGTTATCGGACATGCATCAGGTAAGTTAGAAGATGGCATTGGCACTCCAAAAGAAACTTTAAAGAATTACGCCTCTACTTTGGAGGAAGCTAGAGCAGATCTTGTGGCTCTTTATTACATCGTAGATCCAAAGTTGATTGAAATGGGCTTAATGGAAACACTAGATGTTGGAAAAGCAGAGTATGATGGTTACATCAGAAATGGATTGATGGTGCAATTAAGAAGAATTGAACCGGGAGAAAACATTGAAGAAGCCCACATGAGAAACAGGCAACTAGTTGCTAAATGGTGCTTAGAAAAAGGCGCTTCAGAAAATGTTATTGAAAGAAAAGTTAAAGATGGGAAAACGTATTTTGTAGTAAACGACTATGAAAAACTGAGAACACTTTTTGGCGATTTGCTACGAGAAATTCAACGCATAAAATCTCAAGGAGATTACGAAGCGGGTAAAGCACTTGTAGAAAATTATGGTGTACAAGTAGATCGCGAACTACACGAAGAAGTATTAAAAAGATCTGAAAGTTTAGGTATTGCTCCTTATGGTGGTTTTATTAATCCAAATTATGTAGTGAACTATGACGAGTTTGGAGAAATAAATACGATTGAAATTGAATATCCTGATGACTTTTTGAATCAAATGTTGATGTACGGAAAAACATATTCTTTTTTGAATTAAGGTAATTCGGTCCCGCCTTTGGCGGGACCTTAATTATGAATAAATGGCAGAAGAAATAACCCAATGTAAAAGTTGTGAAGCTGAGCTTCATGGGGAGTTTTGTAGCAGCTGCGGTCAAAAGCTAATTACCAAAAGATTTACCCTTTGGGATTCAATATCCATGGCTTTTGATCAGGTATTCAACCTGCATCAAGGAATTTTATTTACAACTAAAGAACTTTTAGTAGCTCCACAAAGGGTTACCTTAAGCTTTATTAATGGGGTTACAAAAAAATATTTTCACCCTTTCAGGTTTATATTCGTTTGGGCCTCATTAAGTACGCTACTTAATTATGTTTTTGACTCCACTTCTGCTATCTCAGATTACATGGGCATGCAACCCAATGATTCTGCAGGGGCAGAAAAGGTTGGAAAAATAGTTGAGGATTACCTCACCTTAATTATTATGGGGGCCATTCCTTTCTTTTCGCTTTTTACCAAACTTTTTTTTAGAACCAAAAAGCTAAATTTTACTGAGCATTTAATTATTAATGCCTATGCTAATGGTTTAACCTCTGCCTTAGGTATTTTGCTTTACGCATTGTATGCCGTTCCTGCATTTTTGCCTATTGCATTTTTTGGAAGTAACCTCTTAAACTTTGTGGGTGGAGGCTACGTATTTGCTAAAACATTCGATCAAAATATAATTTGGGCTTCAATAAAATACTTTTTGGCATTTGTATGTGCCTTTCTTTTGATTATGGTTTTTAGTATAATCGGGGGAATTATATACGCGGCAACCACAGGGGGTTTCAGTGGAACTTGATAAATCGATTTTAGTTGATTTATTTAAAGTTAAAATGCCTTTTGGCAAGCATAAAGGCCTATTTATTGGTGATCTTCCCTCCTATTATTTAGAATGGTTTTCAAGTAAAGGCTTTCCAAAAGGTAGGTTAGGCGTGTTAATGGCTACCGCATTTGAAATTCGAACCAATGGCTTGGAAGAAATATTAGATAACTTAAGGCAAGAATTAAAATGAAAAGAAGACCTTTTATCAAATCATTACTTGCCTCTACAGCCCTACTAAGTATGGATTTAAAAACATTTGCAAATACATTATCAGAAAACGCTGATGATGATTTAAAGATGCCAGCTCTTTTCATTGGGCATGGTGCACCAACCTACGTTTTAGGTGAAAACAAATACAACAAAGCTTGGAAAGAAATTGGTAAAAAGATTCCTACACCAAAAGCAGTTGTTTGTATTTCAGCACATTGGTTAACGAGGGGTAAAACTATGGTAACCGCTATGCCAAAACCTCGCACAATTCATGATTTTGGTGGATTTCCTCAAGCCATGTATGATATGCAATACCCCGCACCGGGAGATGAAACTTTAGCCAAGGAAATTTCAAATACAATTCAAAACCCACATATTGAGTTAGACCACCAATGGGGTTTTGATCATGGTACTTGGACAGTACTTTACCATATGTTTCCAAATGCAGATATTCCGGTGTTGCAAATGAGTATAGATTACAATAGAGATGCTCAATACCATTTTGATTTGGCTCAACAACTTCAATTTCTTAGAAAACAAGGAGTTTTAATTGTGGGAAGTGGCAACATTGTGCATAATTTATCAAAGCTAATTTTCGATGAACAAGAAAAATTTGATTGGGCTATAGAGTTTGATGAAACCTCAAAAAACTTGATGGAAAAAGGAGACTTTAAAAGTTTAATCAATTATCAATCATTAGGAAATGAGGCCTTGTTAAGTATTCCTACCCCCGATCATTATTTTCCGTTAATGTACACCTTAGGTTTAAAAACTGAAAAAGATCAAATTTCTTTTCCTGTTGAAGGCGTATCTTTTGGTTCTACCTCCATGAGAGCTGTATTAATCAGTTGATTTTTATTTTTGGTAAAAATCCCATCATGCTAAAAAAAACAATCCTCCCCATTTTTTTGGCAACACTTTGGATAAGTCTTTCAGAGTTTGTTAGAAACGAATTTTTCCTCAAATCATATTGGACTTCTCACTACGAAAATTTAGGACTTGTTTTTCCTTCTGAGCCAATAAATGGAGTAATTTGGGGAATTTGGTCGTTGGTATATGCTGCAGTAATTTTTGTTATTTCAAAACGATTTAGTTTAATTGAAACCACTACCCTTTCTTGGGTTTTGGGTTTTATTATGATGTGGTTAGTTGTTGGAAATATGATGGTACTTCCATTTAGTATTTTACCCTATGCCATTCCGCTAAGTTTTTTAGAAGCCTTTTTAGCTTCTTTCATCATTAAAAAGCTGAGTAAAAATAACTAGATAACATCCTTTTCAATTTAGTTACGAATATGCAACACCCCAAAAATTTGGAAAAAAAATAATGGGCATTTTTTGTAAAGCCTTCAATAAAGGCAACGATAAAAAGCCAATTTCTTTTTTAACCCTCTCTACATTATGAGCAGAAAGAAGATTGTTTTTTTCAATTAAAATTTGCGTAAATCCTGTTGCCATAAAAAGCTGCTGCAAAGAATGATAAGATTGTAAACTTGGGTGAAAACTTTTGTAGGCAGTAAAAGATTTATGTTGCAAAATCTCCCAAGGAATATTTATAATCTTATTTGGTGTTTGAAATATTAACTTCCCGGTATTTTGCTTTAGTACCCTATTTACCTGATTTGCCAAAAATTGCTTTGGAGATGGCAAATGCTCAATAATATCAAACATTAAAACCACTTCAAACTCCTCAGAATTAAAAGGTAAACGTTCCCCGTTGTAATGAATTAACTTTCCTTCTAACTCAGGATATTTTGAGATTCCTTTTTCAATTGCTCCTTTATCGATATCAATTCCAATAATATTTTGATATCCCGCTTTTTGAAGCAAATGCAACAAACTACCAAACCTACAACCTATTTCCAATATCCTTTTTCCCTTTGGAATCTTGAACTTCAAAAAATAGGCTAACGAAAGGTCTATATTTCCTCTTTCTTCTAACACTTATTTAAGTAATTTGCTATCAAGTAACTTCGCTCGCTCAAATTGAAAATAATTGAGTTTACAAAAGAACAAAACCCAACTAGGATTAAAAGAAAATTGGCTTCAATTTTCAATATTGGTGTTGGTAAACGCTTTTGTTGGAGCTATGGTGGGCCTAGAAAGAACCATCTTTCCTCAATTTGCAGAAATAGAATTTGGGGTTGCATCTAAAACTGCGATTTTAAGTTTTATCACCGCCTTTGGCATCAGCAAGGCGATTGCAAACTACTTTACCGGAAAACTATCAAATTACTTAGGAAGAAAAAATCTATTGGTATTAGGATGGTGCTTGGCAATTGCGGTCCCAATTATTTTAATGATGGCTCCAACATGGGGTTGGGTAATTTTTGCCAATGTAGTTTTGGGAGTTAGCCAAGGCTTTACATGGAGCAGCACGGTAATTATGAAAATAGACTTGGTTGGACCAAAAAATAGAGGCTTAGCTATGGGCCTAAATGAGTTTGCGGGCTATTTTTCAGTAGGAATTTTAGCCTATTTATCTAGCATAATTGCAACTAATTTTGGAGTTACCCCCTACCCTTTTTATTTAGGTTTAGGTATCGCAATTGCAGGAACTTTATTGTCTGTTCTATTTGTTGCCGACACTAAAAAGCATGTTGCTCTAGAACAAAAAGATACCAACCCTGCGTTGCCTCAAAACATCTTTTTACAAACCACTTTAAAACACAAAAATTTATCGGCAATAACACAGGCAGGGTTGGTAAATAACTTAAACGATGGTATGATTTGGGGCTTACTTCCAATTTATCTTTTTAACATTGGCTACAGTACCGTAAATATTGGAATTTTAGCCGCCATTTATCCTACAATTTGGGGAATTGGTCAATTGTTTACCGGTAAGATGGCCGATATATTTTCGAAGAAAAAAATGCTTTTTTGGGGCATGTTTGCTCAGGCAATTGCCATTATGCTGCTACCACAAAGTGTTGCCTACTTAGTTTTGGTGCTTATCTGTATAATTTTAGGTTTGGGAACGGCCTTGGTTTACCCCACTTTTTTAGCGGCCATTGCAGATGAGGTAAGCCCAAATCAAAGGGCTGAAACTATTGGTATTTTCAGGTTATGGAGAGATTTAGGATATGCCATCGGAGCGATAACTTCAGGCGTTATTGCAGATATTTTTGGAGTTACCCCTGCTATAATTTGTATTGGTGCTGTTACGCTATTTTCATCCTTTATTATTCAGTTTAGAATGAAAACTTAGCTTTACAAAACCAGAAAAAAACAAACTATTGAATTACTACTTTCAGCTTCAGTTTAAACGTTTTAAAAGGGTTTTAACCGAAGCAGGAATTCAACCTATAGTTGGTGTTGTTTTAACTCTTTTTGGTTACTTTTTTGGAGCTTTTTATGTTGGGTTTAATCACCCAGAAGGCAACCATATTCTTTTGGTTTTGGGAATTTTAATTCAACTATCCTTTTTGCAAAAGCAAAACCCTGAGTTTTTGGAGCTCCACTTTTCTAAGACTACCACAAAAACGTTAAGATTTATTGAATTGGTGATAGTTACTCTGCCTCCTACACTTGTATTATTTGCTAGCGGAAAGTTGCTATGGGGGTTTGGATTGATATTTAGCGCC
>JAAZVO010000265.1 GCA_018623405.1 Crocinitomicaceae bacterium | reverse complement strand
TGGGCTATCTTTTTGTAGGTTATTTCTTTTGTAAATCCACTTTGTTTTTATGCCGTAGGTCTGCGAAATTTCGTAAACAGTTTCACCCGGTTTTACAATATGAAATTTTTCTTGTGCCTTCCACCTTTTGGGTTGTAAGAATAAGGTTTGATTTGCTTGTGCTACTTTATTTCCTTTTGGAAGTTCGTTGTATTTAATAATTTGCCAAACCCTCATTTCGAATTTATTAGCAATATCTTGTAAAGATTCTTCTGTTGAGGGTACATAATATTTTATGAAGTTTTCATGGAATTTAATCTCATCAGAATCATAATAGGGATAAAGCCTTGGTAGCTTATTTGTAGATAGTTGATTAGTGCCGCTTTCGCCATTAATTACAATAGCTTCATTTTCTGTGGTTCTATTTTTTCTTGTTTTTTTAGAATCGAACTCGTAAAGCTTATTTTCTTCAATAATGTTTATGAGTAATTCAGGATACTTTGGGTTTGTTGCATACCCCGCTTTTTTGAGCCCTTTAGCCCAACCTTTATAATCTGTAGTTGAGAGCTCAAATAAAAAGGCATAACGCCTTCCATTTATCAAAAAATCTGAATGATCTCGATAAGATTCTTCAGGGTCTTTATACACCCTAAAACACTCATCTTTTGCATCATCATCCATGTAAAAGCCTTTGCCTTTCCAAGTGCTGTGGCATTTTATGCCGAAGTGGTTATTGGCTTTTTTTGCTAGTTCAGAGTTGCCATTACCACTTTCTAAACAGCCTTGCGCCAATGTTATGGAGGCTGGGATTCCAGTTTTTTCCATTTCCCGAATGGCAATGTCTTTATATTTTTCTATGTATTGCTCTCTGGTTATTTTTTGACCAAACAACACAACCGGAAAAAATAGCATTAGTAGAAATATCCTCACGGTTACGAAACTAAATGGATTGACCCCATAAAGCACAAACCGCGCCAACAGTTACGAATAATGAACTGTGGATTAGCTTATTCTAAAATTACTTTTTTGAAACCTGAGTCTCCTAACTTAAGTAAATACAGTCCTTTATTTAAACTGCTGAGGTCTATTTTTCCTGAATTATTTGATGCATTAAATACTCTTTTGCCTTCTAGATTATATACCTCAACCAATTCACCGTTTGCAGCTCCATCAATAAAAAATACGCCTTGTGATGGATTAGGGAAAATCTTAAATGAAGGTTTTTTAGACTCTATAACCTTTACAATTCCGTTGGAGTAATAAAACACGATTTTAAAGTCAGTTTTATTTTCTTCATCTTGATCTATACCTATTGGAGCCCATGAAAGTCTTGTAAGGTCGGGAATGATTTCATCATCATCAGTAGGTTTAACAGCCTTAGTTTGAGCATCGAGTATCCATGCATAGTAATAAACATTTACTTTAGAATACAAAAAACTAGAATCATATTTGAAATCGAGTATTCTATTCCACAATTGAACTCCTTCTTCAATATTATTGTCGATAAACTGTATTGGGTTTCCATTTTCATAGGTACATTCAAAATCGTAAATGGGATAAAAATCGTTTAATGAGTCCTCATCAAACTCGTAAATTGCCTTGTAGGTACATTGGTTATCAAAGTTATATGCATAGGTTTCTTTTCCATAGGGCTCAAAAAGCCTAATTCCAGCAGAATCACTTGTGTATTCTAAAGCAATAAACTCTATCATATTTCCATTGAGGTCAAAATCAATGATGTATTTTTCTTCTACTCCCCAACTTATTAGTGTGTCTTTATAATATTCTCCTGACTCATATAAAACGGAATCAATTGTGTTTCCGGTTTTGTAGAAATGCACCTTACTTCTTTTTACCCAAAAAGGCACCCAACTATTTATACTTTGAATATACTCATAATTTTTACCCCATTCAATAAAACTGTCTAATTCATTATTGGTGTAGTATTAGTAATAAAAGTTCTCCTTTGCTAATCCAGCAGAATCGTTATCCCATGAGTACTCTTCAAACTTAATAGGGTTTTGGTTTGCATCGTATTTCCATTTGTAAACCCAATCCTCTCGCCAATTGTCCGCTGGATCATCTTTAACTGTTTCTTTGATTTCGGCAAGTGTACCATCTGAATTATAAAAGTGCTCTTCTTTGTAATCTGAGAAGCCATCATCACTAAACCCTAATATTTGGTGTAGTTTTCCGTTTGAGTTCAATTGAATATTGCCAGACCAGTCTCTAACCCAAATCCCACCTAAGGTATCCCATAAATCAAGTTTCACTACACAATCAATATAGGGCAATGAGTCTGAGCTTTTTAGTTGGTTTTGGTTAAGCTTATTAAGTAGGCTCAAGTTTTTATGTTGAGCTTAACCCTGCCTCTTAAGTATTTTATTGGCAATAACTTGAGATTGTTGAGCAAATAAAGGGGCTACCAAAAAAAGAAATAGCCCAATAAGGATTGTTAGCTTTTTCATGGCAAAAGAATTTAATTGATTGTAAAATTCCCTGCCAAACTTTGAATTTACAATGCCTAAAATCAAGCATAGACTTGACTTTGGTCATTTTTGAAAAACTACAACCCTGCGCTAATTAAAAAGGTTGCTGCAAAAGCAACAATAGCATACAGCTCGGGAAATACCGCCAAAACCATTGTTTTTCCGAAAACATCGTAGCCTGAGCCAATACCTTCAATACCATGCGCACTAACCTCGCCTTGTTTTATACCACTCATTAATCCAACAAGGCCTAATGCAAGCCCTGCGGCAAACACCATTCCCCCTTGTAATACTGAGAGTTCTGCTATTTCAGCTAATCTTCCGTTTACGATAAAAAATCCGGCAAAGCCATACAATCCTTGAGTTCCGGGTAGGGCGCTCAATAGCATGTAACTACCAAAGGCTTCCTCATTTTTTTTGAGCGCTCCTAGGGTGGCTTTACCACCAATTGAAACACCAATTGCAGAGCCAATTCCGCTTAATCCTATCATTAATCCTATGCCTAAATAGGCCAAAATAACTGCTGTGGTCATAATTTTTGAGTTTTAGTTTTTAGATTTTTTAATGGTTGATAGGCTTCACCACCTCCGGTAAAACCTGCGTTTTTATAAAATTCAACAAAGGTGAGCCTCATTGGGTGAACAAATGCTCCTAAGGAGGCAATAAATATGTTTAAGCCATGCCCTATAATAAGCATGATTACGAAGAAAATTGGACCAAGAATTTGATGACTTCCTAAAATGGATAAGGCAATATCATTTACCACAAAGCCTAATATCGATCCGGCTAAACCTAAGGCAAATAGCCTGATGTATGAAAGTAAATCACCAAAGAAACCTGTAATGCCGTAAAGGTCCCAAAGGCCTTTTCCTAACCTTGTACCTATGCCTGCTTTAGGGTCGCTAAAAATTACAACAAGTCCAACACCAATCCACGAGGTGGTTTTGGCAATTAGATTAAATTCCTGCAAATAGCCATACCCTAAACCAAATAAAAGAATTATCCAACCAATGGGAGAAAAGGCATAACTAATCCCAAATTGTTTGGTTTGGTTTACTGCTTTTATAATTAAACCAAAACAAATTTGAATAGCCCCTAAAACAAGTGCAAAATTGAATAATCCATCTGCATCAAGCATGTAGGGTCTTAAGTTAGTAAGCAAAGGAAATTCAGTTTCGAATAGGTTAATTCCAAAAAAAGTTCCGCTTATAATTCCAATTGGGAAAGCCATAAACTCTAAAGCTAGGGCTAGCTTCCAAATATTTTTATAAGCTTTAGGTACCTTTTT